>JBGPJS010000329.1:0-5047 GCA_041485505.1 Gemmatimonadota bacterium
CCGCTGGGCAACGAAACCCGCAGGTTGGGTTGCGCCGACGGGCTCCCATCCCGGTTCCATGACCTGGTCGCGGAACCCGACGGTTCCTACTGGCTGATGTGCAACGACACCCGGATCATGGACCTGACTCCTTACGGAGGCCAGCCCGCCGCCGCCGTCACGGGCACCGTAGTGCAGCATGTCGACGCCCACGGCACCCGGCTCTTCACCTGGACTCCGTTCGATCACTTCGCGATCACCGATCTTGACTCGGCCAGCCGAGCCGGGGCGACCGTGAACTGGACCCACGGCAACGCGATCGACTTCGACACCGACGGCAACCTCCTGGTGTCTTTCCGGAGTCTCAGCGAAATCACCAAGATCGACCTGGCCACAGGGGCGGTCCGCTGGCGGCTGGGCGGCCGCGCCAACCAGTTCATCATTTCCGGGGCGGCCGCCCCGTTCGTGGGACAGCACGGGATGCATGTGATTGGTCCCAATCTCCTCCAACTGCTCGACAACCAGGGCCAGGCCGGCGGTACCCAGGCCGAGCGGTACGTCCTCGACGAGGCGGGACGCACCGCCCAGCTGTCGGCCAGCTACTCCTCAGGGCCGCCGGTCACGGCCATTCTCGGTGGCTCGACGCAGGCACTGGCAGGCGGCCGGGTCCTGGTGGCGTACGGGGACGGGGACCGGGTCCAGGAATACGATGCGGCCGGGAACGTCGTCTGGGAGATCCACGACAATCCGGGCTACGTCTTCCGGGCGCAGCGGATTGCTTCGCTGTACCGCCCCGGAGTCGGATCGTCGCGGTAGGGAAGCGCTCCGCGAGTCGAGGGAGTACCCCGGCGACTCGCTCCGGGTGCAGATGACAGGTGCCCAGGGGCGTCCGGTTGCGGGCGTCCCGGCCAGGGTGGCCGGCCAACCGTAGGAGCTCGGGAACGGGGAACGGAGAACAGGGAACGGGGGCTCACGTTAGGTGCCGGTCCAGTTCCCTGAAACCCCCGAAGCAATCTCGCTGTCTTGGCACGACGAAGTGAGCAGCCCGGGAGGGCGCCATGGGTACCAGGGTATTGAAAGGCACGAGCCTCGTCCGTGCGGCCATCGGCATCATCATCACGGCCGGCCTGGCTCTGGCCTGCTCGGACTCCCAGGGGCCTACCGGGCCGGGCCCCTCGCCATTCCTGGTCTCGAGTCCGGTGCCGGACCCTTCGACGACCGCTTCCAAAGTGGTGGCCTCACTGCTCAATCCGGCCGTGGTCTACGTCTCGCTGCCGCCCGGGGCCATCCCCAACGGCGTCACCGCGACCATCAGGGATCTCCAAACCGGCAGTAGCGTCACCGCGGCGATAGTTAACGGCGGTTTCGATCCCGTGGCGCTGCCCGCCCTCACGGGCGACACCCTCGCGTTTGCGGTCCAGGCGGCTGGGGGCGCCGGTTCGACATCGTATCTATCTGTGGTGGCCGCCGCCACGCCGCCCATCGTGGTCCGCACCAGTCCGCCGCCCAACAAGCGGGATGTGTCCCTCAATTCCATCGTCGTGATCGTGTTCAGCGAGCCGCTCGACTCGACGACCGTGGATACCGGGTCGGTCAAGCTCTGGCGCGGCACCACGCCGGTGGCCGGCACCGTGCGGTTCGCCGATGCCGCGCGCCTCCGGGTGGAATTCCACCCCGACAGCCTCCTGATCGGAAACAGCGACTACCGGTTCCTCGTCACCCAGCTGATCCACGACGCAAACGGCCTGGCGCTCGACTCGGCTATCACCGTGCCGTTTACCACCGGGACCACCGGGCCCTCGACGGGCCTGGTGTTCGTCTCGGTGAGCGTGGGTTTCTTCCACACCTGTGGCGTGACCACGAGCGGTGCCGCGTATTGCTGGGGGGACAACACGACCGGCGCGCTGGGCGACGGCACCACGGCCAGCAGTACCACGCCCGTGCTGGTCGCGGGCGGGTTCACCTTTGCGACGGTGAGCGCGGGGTACTTCCACACCTGCGGCGTGACCACGAGCGGCGCCGGGTACTGCTGGGGAGGAGGAACGTCCGGCCTCGGCCTGGGGGACGGGACGACTTTCTTCTCATCCACCCCCGTGGCCGTCGCGGGAGGGCTCACCTGGGCAGCCTTGAGCGCCGGCTACTTCCACAACTGCGGCGTTACTACCGCCGGCGCTGCGTACTGCTGGGGATCGGACTCCAACGGCGATCTCGGGGTCGAGAGCTGCCAATTTTCCCCTGTATGCATGTCGGCTCCCGAGCCGGTCACCGGCGGGTTCACCTTTAGGGCGGTGAGTCCCGGAGAGCAAAACACCTGTGGCGTCACCACGAGTGGCGCCGCGTACTGCTGGGGCGACAACGCCAGTGGGGAGCTCGGGATCGGCACGAGCACCGGGCCAGAACTCTGTCAAGTGGGCAAGAGGGGAGTTGATTCGATAATCTCCTTTGTTGGTTGCAGCGACACACCCGTAGCCGTGACGGGTGGGCTCACGTTCAGCACGGTCAGTGCCATGGGGGAGGGCGCGTGCGGCCTCACGCTGACCGGTGACGCGTATTGCTGGGGGGCCAACTGGGCCGGTGAACTCGGCAATGGCACGACCACGGGCAGCGTATTCCCCGCGGCGGTCACGGGCGGACTCACGTTCACCGCGCTGCGTACGGGGCTCCTCGTCGCCTGTGGGCTGACGCCGACCGGCGCCGCATACTGCTGGGGGCAGATTGGTGGCGGGAGTCGCTTGTACCTGGCCCCCGTGCCGATCGCGGGCGGGCTCACCTTTGCCGCGCTCTCTGTCGGGGGCTACGGTTTCCACGCCTGCGGCCTCACAACCGGCGGCGTGGCATACTGCTGGGGAGACAACTCCTACGGCCAACTCGGCACTGGCACGACGACGAACAGCAGCGTGCCGGTGAAGGTGGCTGGGCAACCGTAGCGCGTAGCCGCGACATCGGTTCAAACAGCTGACAAACCTCCCGCTGACACGGCGGGCGACCAGCGCACGCTGGTGCGCGTCCACCGCGAACCCTCCTAACTAGACCCGCTTCAAAGTCCTCGGCGGACGCTGCGATCACCGCTGAGCAAAATCCCGCCCGCTGTCCGTACCACCAATCACCAACCGATTGATTGAGACAAGTGGGCCCTTACCCTACCGGAGGTTAGCTATGCCACGCTTTGCAATTCCCTTACTCGCCGCGGCAGCCCTCTTTGTCGGCTGCACCGACCACCCCACCGCTCCGCTCACGACGGGCCTTGACCGGGCAGCGGCAGGACTCACCCAACCCGGAACGGCCGTCGCCTGGAACGCCATCGCGCGGGCCCAGACCCTGACTCACGCGATCGGCCAGCAATTTGGTTCCCGTACCTTCGCGTATCTCTCGCTGGCGCAGTACAACGCGGCCACCGCAGCGGAAAACCGCGGGCCCCAGGTTTCAACCGCGGCCGCGGTGGCCGGTGCCTCGGCGGTCGTGCTGGCTTCGTTCTACCCCGACAAGGCCGCGTACTTCGATTCCCTCGTCCAGGCGCAAAGGGTCAGCCGGGGTGGCGGCGGAGACACCGGCTTTGCCGACGGGGAAGCCATCGGGCGGGCCAGCGGAGGCGCGGTGGTGGCCAGCGCGGCAACCGACGGGTTCACCAGTTCTACCCAGGGTGTAGTGGTGCCAGTCTGCCCCGGCTGCTGGTTCAGCGCGCCAAACAAGGTGCCGGTCTTCCCCTTGCTGAATCAGATGCGACCGTTCTTCATGAAGGCCGGCAGTCAGTTCCGGCCCGGACCGCCGCCGGCCTTCGGCTCGCCCGAGTACCTCGCCGCCTTGCAGGAAGTGCGTCAGATCTCCGACACCCGTACCACCGCGCAAGATTCTACCGCAAAGTTCTGGGCCAGCCCCGGGGGTTTCACTGCGGTGGCGCAGGCGTACAACAATCAGGTCGCCACCGACGAAATCACCAAGTTCAACCTCGACGAACGCCCTGCGGCCCGGGTGTTGGCCGTCATGAACATGGCCTCAATGGATGCCTTCATCGCCTGCCACGACGCCAAGTATACCTACTGGCTGATCCGGCCTCCTCAGGCCGACCCCGGCATCGCCCTGGCGATTGGGCTGCCCAACCATCCGTCCTATCCGTCGAACCACGCGTGCGTGACCGGGTCCTCGATGGGGGTGCTGGCGTCGGTCTTTCCCAGCGATGCGGACCAGCTGCAAGGGCTGGCCCAGCAGGCGGCGATCTCCCGGATCTGGGGCGGGATCCACTACCGCTTCGATGCTGACACCGGGCTCAAGATCGGGCGGGAGGCCGCCGCGCTGGCGCTCTCGCGGATTCCCGATGGGCACCGGCCATTCCCGTTGCCGTGAGTGGCGAGAGGAGTGAGCAGTGAGCGGTGTAAGCAGTGAGCAGTGAGCAGTGTAGACAGTAAGCAGTGAGCGGTAAGCAGTGAGCAGGGTGTTCCGAAAGCGCTCGACCCTCCAGTGTCGTTGGGAACGGAGGGTCCTTCCCCTGAGGGAGCGCCCGCTTACCGCTCACCGCTTACTGCTCACTATCTTCTATCCGTGCCTCCCGACTTCACCCCGACTCTCCGCCAGCGCGAGGCCATCGAGGCCCCGCCCGGGCCGGTGCTGGTGCTGGCCGGCCCCGGGGCCGGGAAAACCTTCTGTCTCATCGAGCGGATCCGGTTTCTCATCGAGCAGCGGGGGTTTGATCCCGCCCGGATCGTGGCGGTCACCTTCACCAACAAGGCCGCCGGTGAGATCGCCGATCGGCTCCGTCGCACCATCGGCACCGCGGCGGACCAGGTGCACCGCTCCACCATCCACGCCCTGTCGGTCACCCTGCTTCGGGAGTACGGCGAGGCCATCGGGGTTCCCCAGGGATTCGGCATCGCGGATGAAGAGTATCAGCGGGTGGCGCTGCGCCGAGCGGGCTTCTATAAGGATGTCGCCTGGCCGCTCAACCACTTCAGTCGGCACCGGCTGCGGAACGCTCCGCTGGACGACTGGCTCACCAAGCTCTACGAGCGCTATCGCGAGATCCTGACCAAGCGGGGCCTGCTCGACTTCGATGACCTGGTGGTGGAGACCGAGG
>JBGPJS010000330.1:0-5035 GCA_041485505.1 Gemmatimonadota bacterium
ACCGGGTGAATTGCCGGTGCTCTGCTGGAAGCAGAGCTCGAAGCGACGGTCGTCGCCGCCGGTTTCACCGAGTTTGAAATCACCTGGAAGGCCGAGGTCTTCGACGGTGCCCCGCAGGCGTCAAGCGCGAGTGCGTTTGGCACCGTCGGCATCAATTTCCGGGCGACCAAGCCCTGAGGCAGGGGAGGTAGCCTCGTGGTGACCCATGCCATGGTGCCACCATCCCTCGCCTCCGTCTTTCCACCTCACCCTCATTGCTGGAGTTGCCATGTCTGCGTCTTCCACCCCCCTGCCCGCCGCCACCAGGGCCAATCTCGGCACCAACCTGGTGCTCCTCGCCGGCATCGGCCTAGTCGGCTATGGCCTGATGTTTCTGGTACGGAACTTCACGGGTTTCATCGAGCTGGGCCTTACACCCGAACACATCGGCGGCACTCCTGAGGAGATCCGAAGCTTTAGCCCACATCTCTATAACTACATCAGCCACTTGCAGGTGGCCGTGGCGGCCTTCATCATTGCACTGGGGATTACCGTGATCGCGTTGGCGTGGAACGGTATTCGTAACGGCCAGCGGTGGGCGCTTTGGACGGCGTTCTGGGCCCCGGTAGTCGGCGTGGGACTAGCCCTGCCGCTGCACTATGTGTACGGACTGGGCACGCTCGGCCATCTCGGCCTGATTTATCTTGATGCCACGATTCTCCTGGTCGGCACCGTGCTCGCCGCCAAGGCGCTACCCCGCTGAGCCGATGCAGCATCGCGGCCCCAGCGATGCTCGGTCGGTCTGCCTTTGGGTTTCCACCCGGCGCCAGGCTGCGCGGGGAGGTTGACGCGTAGCATCGCGCTGAGGATTGTCACCAAACGCCTAGGTGTCGCGGTAGCATTGTCGAAGGCGGTCGCCGAAGCCAACGGCGACCGCCTCGCATTCTCCGGAAAGGGATCCGGGCGCGGCTTTCCGGCTGGTCCCCCGTCGGGGTCAAGCGGTCGTGAAAGTGAACAGCATCCCGTAGTAGCTCCCGTGCCTCCAGCCACCACCCATCATCCCGGTCGGGTGTCCGTCATGGGTCCCGCCGATCATCCCGGCGGTGCACCACTGCCCGCCCATGGTGGTCCATTGATCCAGGTCCGTCATGCCGCCATGGTCATCGGTCATCCCGCCGCCGAGGTGGATAGTGTGCTGCGTCCCGGGTGCGAGCGGGTTCGAAGGCGTACAGGTCAGGGTGGTCTGGTCCGGGCTCCAGGCGCAGTTCATCGGGACCGTTGGGCCGGTGACCCCGCCCTGGTGCAGGTCGATGTACTGCTCCATCCCGGCCATCATCGGATGATCGAATGTGAGGGTGATGGTTGTCGAGGTGGCCACCGCGGTGGCGGCCGGCGCCGGACTCACCGCGGTGAGCGCGGCGGTCGGGGGGCTGGTGGAATCGCTGCAGGCGCCGAGCGCCGCGGCGGCGATCGCGGCAAAGCCGCTGAGTGAGAAGAGTCGGAACATCGGGTCCTCCTGTGGGTCGTTGACCTTGACGCTGGTTCATCCTAGTCAGGGGCGACGTGTCCGGGAGTGAAGCGTTCATGAATCTCCCCTCATGCCCTGGCGGGAGCGGTGCCGGCCGGTTCCTAGGCCCCAACGGCAGGTGGGGCTCCGTCGGGACATCCGGATGACCAGCCGGCTGGAGGATCTGCGCGGGTTGCTGAGCCGGCAGCAACAGCAGGTGCTGGCAACTCCGGGCGGGTTACGGGAGGGAGGTCTTGGGTTCAGTCTCGCGATGCTGGAGCATGCTCGCGGCCATCTGCCGCTCTATCGGGCGATCCTGGGGCGGGAGAGCGGTACCTTCGTGCTGCAGCGGATTCACCGGATGATGGCGGATCTGGTGGAGATCGACCTCAAAGCGATCGGCCTTAAGAGCAGAGCCGACCCGCGGGCCCTGGCGGTGGCAAGTTGCGCACTCCCGCCTGATGCGGTCTTCGCCACGGCGATCCTGTGCCGATCCCGAGGCGACAACACCCGGATTGTAAGCCCAGCACACCTAAGGCCGATTTTTGCAACCAGTAGCGGTGTACCGTCACAATCGGTGGAACCTCTTTAGCTCCCCTAAATCCTCGATTAGCTGCCCCCTCATGGCCTGCGTATAGATCCCGGCTATCGCTCCCTCGTTCTGCATTTCGACCAGCTTCCGAAGGTCGCTCATCCTGTCCCGCCACGTCACGCCATCTGTTACAAGGAAGAACTGCGTGTCATGTCGCTTCTGACTGACGATGTCGGCGGCGTCTCCCAAGATGTCTGTCTGTTTGCTACCTGTAGCTCCATATGCCTTAGACTCGATCAGAATGGAAGGATCGGCCGCTGTGGGAATCGCGAAGTCTGCCTTTGCGGTGCTAGTGCCAGATCGGCCTTTGAAGCGGCAGCGAGATTTGTATCCGGTGGGACCGAAGATTGCCACGAGGATCTCCTCAACGAAGTCCTCCAGTGCCCGACCGCGACGCTGGCCCTTGATTGCGCTCCCCCTGCCCGACTTCAGCCTCTCGATCAACACGTCCCGCCATGTCACAGGAAGGCGTGTCAATTCGGCGATCCTTGTACCAAATCCCATCCGTTCGATGGCACCGACGAACCCCTGCGGGTCCGCCTCAAACGCCCTCACGCCAACAGCGCGGGCGCCGAGCGTCTCCCTGAGCGCACCACGAAACTCATCATCCGATAAATCGAGGACGAGACGGATTGTCGTTAGCCCTGCGTCGAAGTCTTCGCGGAGAAGTGAACTGAGAGCATCTCCGAAGCTCCCGACCTTGTCGGGGAATCGGTCTAGGTTCCGAATCACAGCATCGGCGTGAGCATCGCGCCATGTCGTCTGGACGGGCCCCAAGGTCGCGGCGATCTCCTCAAGCGTCTGGCGATGACGCTCCACGCTAACGCCCCACTATCAAGTACTCTGTTACTAGGCTTCGCTTTACTCCTGTATGCGTTCCGAAATGGTAGCGGTGCGCGCGCTGGTGGACCTCTACCCACTTCCCGACCTTTTCCATCTGCGCGACGAGACAGTCTAGATCTGGATAGCCATTCGAGGAGTATGACAGAATAAGCGTGCTCCGCCGGAACTTCGTGAACAGCCGGTCAAAAGCCTCTATCGCCGTCCTGCGGTAGGAGAAAGGAGTGAAGGGTTTCTTGAGCTTCTTTACCTTGCTTTCCTGGAGGATAGTCGCACCCTTCCAGTAATAGCTCAAGCCTTCCAGGAAGTTATATCGTTTGATATAGCAATTGTCGTCAGCACGTGGAACGTAGGGTGGGTCCATATACACCAGGTCGAATCTCGCATCGGGCACTTCGAATACGTCCCCTCTCAGAGCGACGTTTTGCCGACCGTTGTCAAAGACGGTGTCGTTGTAGAGGAAAACGTTCTCCTGGAAGTGATCCTTGAGCGATAGCTTGAGATCTCGTCTACCATCCTTGTACTTGGCCCGGTCGCCCGCCACGGTGAAAACGCCTCTCGGCTGGCGCTTCACGCAGGACCGTATGAGCGCGCTCAGGACGAGCGCCCTCCGGTTGGGATCACGGACACTGCGGAGGTTTGCCCAGACCTGATCCAGAAACGCCAGGTCGCGCCGCGAAAAAAAGATTCCTTTGAAGGTGTCTTCGATAAATCGCTCTGCTTCTGGGCGCTCACGGAGCAGCAAGGCCACGTCTCTTTCGGATAGGCGCGTCCCGTTGTTTTCAACGGTGGCACGGGCAATCACTCGGCTAAAGTTGAGCGTGTCGTTGGCGGTGACTGTCCGACCCATCGCCTTTAGTAGGTACGCAACTGCCCCCGAACCGGAAAATGCATCTAATGCGGTCTCGAAATCGAGCGACTGTAGGACCTCGAAAATCCAGGGCAATAGGCGTTGCTTGCTGCCCATGAAACGCAGAGGCGGAAGCCCGCGCACTCGCGCGGGCATGGCTGGGGGCTCCTGAAAGGTTCCTGGTAAAGAGAGCTGAAGGGCGGTGGCCATGGGTCGCTGAGAGAGTCGTCCGGAAAAGACTTTCCGGTTGCGCGGCAATATCGGCTTTTCTTCGGTTATCGGCAAGTCAGGCTGCCAAGAAGGGCCGGGAGTCTTCGGTACCTTAACTTGGGCTGACACTACAGGTTTCGGGATGCGCCCGATGGGAGAGACCGGCTGACGGCGATGTGGAGGTATGACCGATGACGACCCGCACCGGAGTCCGCTACGCGCTTCTTTCCGCCATCCTCTTCGGCGCCAGCACGCCCATCGCCAAAGGGTTGCTGGCGAGCGTTCCACCCCAGGTCCTCGCTGGCCTCCTTTACCTTGGCTCCGGTCTCGGCCTCGGAGTGCTGTGGCTCTGGCGACGCCGAACGTTGAAAGTGGGTGAGGCCTCCCTCGCCCGGCGCGACCTGCCCTGGCTCCTCGGCGCCATCGGCTTCGGGGGCCTCCTCGGGCCCCTGCTTCTTCTCGTCGGACTGTCACACACTCCCGCCTCCGCCGCCTCGCTCTTCCTCAATCTCGAAGGCGTGCTCACGGCTCTCCTCGCGTGGATCGTCTTCCGCGAAAACGTGGACCGGCGGATCGCGCTGGGCATGCTGGCGATTGTGGGGGAGGGACGCTACTGGCCTGGCAGGGGCGGCTCCAATGGGGCGGGCTGGCAGGCCCACTCGCGGTTGCAGGGGCCTGCCTCTGCTGGGCCATCGACAACAATCTCACCCAGAAGGTATCCGCCAGCGACCCGATCCAGATCGCGGCGCTCAAAGGGGGCCTGGCCGGCACGGTCAACCTGGCGATCGGCCTCTCCCTCACCGGATCGCTCCCGACCCCGCCACACATCGGCGCCGCCCTGCTGCTTGGCTTTTTCGGCTACGGGCTGAGCCTGGTGCTGTTCGTGCTGGCGCTCCGCGACCTCGGCACGGCACGGACCGGCGCCTACTTCTCGACGGCACCGTTCGTAGGTGCACTTCTCTCCGTCGTCCTGTGGCACGAGAGGGTGACGGTGCTGCTGATCACGGCCGGCGCGCTCATGGCCCTGGGAGTCTGGCTGCACGTCACCGAGCGACAC
>JBGPJS010000331.1:0-5022 GCA_041485505.1 Gemmatimonadota bacterium
CCCTCATTCACTTCGCTCGCCGCCATGCCGCTCAGCACCGCGCTCCCCGATCTGCTGTCGCCGGCGATCGCGCGGCTGCTGCTGCACCCCGGCTGGCTGCTGGATGGTACCCGGCCCAGCCGGGCCGACGCGCTGGTCTTCCACGATCTCCGCAAGACCGCGAAACGGACCCGGTATCAGGCCGAGTGTTTCGTGGCGTGCTATGGGGAGAGCTTCCAGGCCTGGCTGGAAACGCTGAAGACGCTGCAGGAGCGGCTCGGCGTCATTCAGGACGGTCAGGTGCTCCTCCAGTCACTGCAGGAGTCGCGGTCGAAGAAGCGGGGGCGGGGCGAGTTGGCGGCCGCGATCCGTGGACGGCAGGCGGACGCCCTGGCGGAGTGGGCTGCCATGCGGCAGCGATATCTTTCCGAGCCGGGGCGGGACGAGCTGCGGCGGATGGTGCTGGAGCGGGTGGAGATAGTTTTGTAGTGCGGTGGGGTCGCAGGCTATAGGCTATGGGCTGTGCGCCATGGGCTATGAACTGGGAGTTCACACTGCGTAGGAACAGCCCATAGCCCATAGCCCATAGCTCATGGCCGTGGTGGATGGGATATCTGATCGCCCACGATGCCCACCATCACGGTCCGATTGCCCTGGCGCTCAAGCAGTGCAGCAAGCGGCTTCCGACCGATGTCGCGATCAAGGGTCTCTGGCAGGAGTGGTACTGGGGCAAAGGATAGCGGTTGCGCTTCCGCCGCCCGCGCGCCGGTGGCTCAAGCCCTCCGCCGCCCGTGCAGGAGTTTCAGCAGCCGGTCCAGCGGCAGGGTATTGACCACATCCTTCCGCTCCACCCACCCCCGCCGAGCCTGATCCACACCCCACCGCATGAACCCCAGCTCCGCGACAGCATGTGCGTCGGTCGAGATCGCGAGGCGGACGCCCGATTGCACGGCGGCCCGGGCGGAGAGGTCGTCCAGGTCGAGCCGCTCAGGCTGGGCGTTCACCTCGAGAAAGATCCCGTGCTCGGCCGCGGACCGACAAACCTGCGCGAGGTCGAACCGTGCCCCCGGGCGCCGCGGAATCAGCCGGCCCCGCGGGTGCCCGAAGATGTCCACCGAGGGACGGGCCAGGGCCTTGAGCACGCGACGAGTCTGTTCCCTCGGCGGAAGATCCAGCTTGGAGTGGAGCGAGATGACCACCACATCGAGCGCGGCGAGGGTGGCATCGTCGAGATCGAGTGTCCCATCGGCGAGGATGTCCACCTCGGCGCCCTTGAGTACGGTGAGGGAATCAAGCCTGGCGTTGAGCCGATCGATCCGCTTCATCTGGGCGCGGAAGCCATTCCGGTCCAGCCCACCCGCCACTCTCACGGCGGGTGAGTGGTCGGTGACCGCGAGGTACTGATAGCCCAGCGCCTCGGCGGCCCGGGCCATGGCTTCGAGGGAGTCCTTCCCGTCGCTGTCGGTGGTGTGGGTCTGGAGATCTCCCCGGATGTCCGGGAGCTGGACCAAGTGGGGAAGGGCGTGGTGCGCCGCGGCCTCGATCTCGCCCTGGTTCTCCCGAAGCTCCGGCGGGATCCAGGGAAGGCCCACCGTCTTGAGCACCTCGGCCTCGGTCCGGCCCGCCACCCGCTCCGCCCCACGGAAGACTCCATACTCGTTTATTTTCAAGCCTCGTTTCCGGGCGATGCCACGGACGGCGATGTTGTGCGCCTTGGAGCCGGTGAAATAGTAGAGGCCTGCTCCGTAGGCCTCTTCCGCGAGGACCCGGAGATCCACCTGGAGTCCGGAGGCCAGCCGGATAGAGGCACGAGTATCTCCCCGCGCCATGACCTCCCGGGCCCGCGGAAATTTCACGAACCGCTCGATCACCGGGGTACCGGGCGCGCAGGTGACGAGAATGTCCAGGTCCCCCACGGTTTCCTTGCAGCGACGGTAGCTCCCAGCCACCTCCGCCCGCTTCACGCCCTTGAGCGCCCGCAGCCACGCCAGCTGAGACTCCGCGTACTGCGCGGCGACCGGCCGGAGGATCCTAGGCTCATCCCCCCGCACCTCGAGGGCCTGCAGCAGCTTCTGCTCGGTGCGGGCACCGAATCCTTTGAGACTCCGGACCCGGCCCGCCTTTGCGGCAGCCTGGAGTTGGCCCAGGGTCTTGATCCCCAGTCCATCGTGCAACAGGCGGACGCGCCGAGGCCCGAGACCCGGCAAATGCATCAGCTCGGCGACCCCCTTGGGGACCTTGATTTCGAGCTCCGCCAAGGCGCCCAACCGGCCGGTCTGGACGATCTCGGTGATCTTGCCCGCGAGATCTTCGCCGATGCCGGGTAGCTCGGTGATCCGTTCGGGATGCTCGCGGACCATGTGCTCCACCGGCTCAGGTAGTTCTTCGACGGTGCGGGCGGCGTTCCGATAGGCACGAACGCGAAACGGGTTGGCCCCCTCGATCTCGAGGAGGTCTCCCGTTTCGCGGAACAGCCTGGCGATCTCGGCGTTTTCGATCGCTGGATCCCTACGGCACTACCGCCAGGTCATTCTCCACCTTCACCACGCCGGGGGCGGCCCAGGCCGCCTGCTCGGCCTCCCGCCGCTCGGCCCAGGAGTGCACGGTGCCCTTGAGCGTGACCAGGCTGTCAGAGGTGTTCACGGAGATCTTCTCGGCGTGCAGCGCCGCGCTCCGGGCCAGGGCGGCCTTGATCTTTGCGCTCACGTCCGCCGCCTTCACTTTCGGTTTGAGCGTGATCAGGTTCGCGACCCCGCGGACGCCCGACAGGGGGCGAACGGCATCCTCGGCCGCCTCCTTCTGGTACTGCCAGTCCAACTCGCCTTCGAGAGTGATCCACCCCTTCTCGACCCGGGCCTTGACCCGCTCGACCGGCACCGCGGTCCTCCACTGCATGGCGCGCAGGGCCGCATCAGCGATATCCACGTCGCGATGCTCATGCATGGCGGGTGGATGCACCTCGATCTCGTTGGCGATGGCGCGGACGCCCACGATCCGCTCGACCGCCTTCACCGCCGCCAACTTCTCGTAGTAACTCTTCACCCGGCCGGTGAGAGTCACCACTCCTTCCACCACGTTGGTGCCGATCTCGCGCTCGTCGAGGCTCGGCTCGTAACGCAGCTCGTCGGTCACATCCTGCAGCAGCAGTTTGTCGGGTTTCATATGACTTGCCTCCTGGCCCAATCGGTGCGGCCTATTCCGTGAACCTGCCTGACGACCATGCCGGCTCCGCCGGCGGGCGTCGCGATCATAAGCTATGGCGGAGACGATGAAGAGAATCTGAAGCGGGGCCGAACCTCGTTTCGTCCGCGCCTTTCAACCCTGGCCGCTGTCATGGACGAGCATCTTACCGGGGAAGTGGGCGCTGCAGGCCATGACGTGGGTGATGGCATCGTCGTCGTAGTGGTCTCCCGAACGGTAAGTCTGGAAGTACGACAGCAGGCGTGCGACCCGATCGGGATACGCCTGAACCGCCGCGAGTCCCAGTGCAATGCCATAGTTGGTGAAAGCGAACCGGGTCCGCCGCGCCAACGGATCCCGGCAGAAGTAGCCGGGGGGATGGATCCACAGCGAGTCCAGGGTCGCGAGCGCAAACGACCGCTGAACCCTGGCCCACGGTTCGGTCGGAAAGAAGTGGCTGAACCAGAGCATCATGCCCAGGCCGAGGTCCTGAGTGATGACCAGGTCCCGGTAGGAGTGCTCGATCAGCGGCGCCAGCTCGGCGATTTCCGGGGCGAGCTCCTCCGGATCGAGGAGCCGGTACACCACGTAACCATGGAAGGGATCCAGCGCCCCGAATCCGTACCCCGGATACGGCTGGCTGAGGTCCTCCGTCATCTTCCAGCGCACCCCCTGGCCTTGGACCACGAAGGCCGGGTGGATTTGGCGCACCAGGCGAATCGCCCGGCGCCGGTACTCAGCCTTGAGCTTCCCCAGCTGAGTCAGGGCGAAGACCCACATCATGAGGTAATGGAAATACTGGCCGTCCCGCTCCGGAGCCTGGCCGATCCGGATCCCGCGGGCCCGGCCCAGGATGCGGTCGACCTCGGCGACGACCCACTCGGCTTCGTCGAGATACTGTGGCTTTCCGAGCTCCTGATAGAGTGATAGCAGCAACACTACGCCGAACGCGTCGGTCCAGAGGTATCGGGTCCCGTTGGGCCAGATCCCGCGCTCTTCCATCTGGTGCAGGTTCGCGAGCACCTGCTGTAGTGCCGGTATCGTCGGGTGGCTTGGTGCAGAGGCGTTCGGCATAGTCAGGCTCAGTTGCCCGGCACCGGCTTCTCCTTAGGCGGCGGCTGTGGTGGATGGCTGATGGACCAGACGTAGGCCGCGACCGCGGCCACATCGGAGTTGTTCATCGGGACCCAGCCTCGCATCGGCATCGCGTCACCGCTCACCGATTTGCTGGCGGGGACTCCGTGGATCACCTGCTGGATCAGCCACTCGTAGGTCCCCGGGCCGTGAAACCACACTCCCCCCGTGAGATTGGGACCCCGCTCCGTGCCCCGTCCCCCCTCCCCATGACAGCCGACACAGTTGGCGGAGCCATGAAACAGGTCCTCCCCCCATGCGATGGAGGAATCGGTGACGCCGGCGGGGCGGGGGTAGGGATGCTCCTGCGCGCTCAGGGCGGTGAGGGCGAGTAGAAAGAGCATGAGACCCAGCATCAGCGCGACGATGGCCATCCGCCGGGGCCAGCGCAGCGGCGGCAATGGCAGCACCATCTTCCGAGGCGCGCTGAGCACCGACGGAAAGGGATTCACCCTGAACGCGGGATCGGGGAGCTGGAGTTCCGCTGGCGCTATCCCCGGCGATGCGGGCGTCCCATGCTGGTGACGTGCCACCAGCTCGGGGACGCGGCGCTGGACGCCCGGCACTGCGCCCGCGCGCCCTTGGCGATTGAACGGGGTCCGCATCATGACAGCCTCCTGTGGCGACCCTCTCAAGCTTACGCCGCTGGAGATGAAGCCGGGATGAAGGGAGTCCGAACCGCCTGCACGGCCCGGGTCTCGTCAAACCAGATGTATTCATCGAACTGCC
>JBGPJS010000332.1:0-4990 GCA_041485505.1 Gemmatimonadota bacterium
GGTCCCCGGCACAGATCGACGAAGGGGCCATCGGTAGAGATGGTGATGACCTCGTCATCCTTGAGCTCGCTGATCCGCTCCAGCTTGAGGGGGTCGTCGGCGAATCGGCGATTGGCCTCGGCGCGATCGACCACCTCGCGCACGAAGGGGTAATCCTTCACGGTCACCTCGGCCATCCTCTTCTCGACCAGCTCGAGGTCCTCGGGGGTGAAGGGTCGCTCCACGTCAAAGTCGTAGTAGAACCCGTCTTCGATCGGGGGGCCGAAACCGATGCCAGCCTGGGGAAAGATTTCCCGCACCGCGGTCGCGAGGATGTGGGCCGAGGAGTGCCGGAGCACCTCGAGGGCATCGGGATCCCGGTCGGTCAGGACCGCGAAGCTGGCGTCCTGCTCCAGTGGCCGGCCGAGGTCGCGGATCTGACCGTTCACCTTGACCGCGACGGCGGCCTTGGCCAAGCCAGGACCGATGCTCTTCGCCACCTCAAGTCCCGTGGTACCGGACGGCACTTCGCGGGTACTACCGTCTGGCAGGGTGAGGCGAATGGAACTCACGGCGAGTCCTCAGTTCCCGGGGAATGAACGATCGGCTGACTGCCCGGCGCGAGCCAGAAGTACAGCCCGATGCCGAAGAGCAGGCAGATCGCCAGCAGGAGCCAGCGGGCCAGCTGCCCGCCGCCTATCCGGGCGTCATCGTCGGCCATGAACCACCTCACGATCAACCGTTGGAGCCTGCGCCACTTTAAGGAAGAGTGTTAAGTTAACTGCCTCGCGAATTGCCGCGTAAGAGGAGTCAGCGTGCGTCCTTACCACCCCATGACCCCGGGTGAACGCCTGGGGTGGATCGTGGCCGGCCTGGGAGCCGGTCTCCTGGCTGGCCTGGTGCTGGGCGAGTTGTTCGGCGCCGTCAATCGCCGGCGTCTCGCCGGCGCCGTTCGGAGCTTCGGCCAGGATCCGGGCCGACGCCTGCGACCGGCCGAGGCGGCCCGAACGGTGCGCGCGGCCCTCCATGAGGACGAGCTGCTCCACGACCAGAATCTCAGCGTCGTCGCCACCGCCCCGGGTACCGTGGAGCTGCACGGCTGGCTGGGCAGCCGGACGTTGCGAGCCCGCGCGGCCCGCATCGTGGCCGACCTGCCCGGCATCGACTCGCTCATCAACGGCATCCTGGTGCGCGGTGAAGACGACCTCGTTGCCCACCCCGATCTCGCCATCACTGATCAGACGGCATGACCGAACCGCTCGCACCGCAATACAACCCGGAACAGATCGAGACCGAGCTCTATCATCGGTGGGAAGCGGCGGGGTCCTTCCAACCGTCGGTCCGCCGGTCCGCCGGTCCGCCGGTCCGCCCATATGTTGTAATGATGCCGCCGCCCAATGTGACGGCCATCCTGCACATGGGCCATGGGCTCAACAACACCGTACAGGATGTGCTGGTCCGCTTGGAGCGGATGCGGGGCCGCGCGACGCTCTGGCTCCCCGGCACCGATCACGCCGGCATCGCCACGCAGAACGTGGTCGAGAAACTGCTCGCGAAGGAAGGGAAGACCCGATTCGACCTCGGCCGCGAGGCCTTCGTCGAGCGGGTCTGGGCCCACGTCAAGGAAACCGGCGGCACCATCATCGAGCAGCTCAAAGCCATCGGCTGCAGCGCCGACTGGTCACGGACCTATTTCACCTTCGACGAGAGAATGTCCCGCGCGGTGCGGGAAGCGTTCGTGCGCTGGTACGAAAAGGGACTGGTCTACCGGGGCCACTACATCATCAACTGGTGCCCGCGCTGTCTCACCGCGCTTTCCAACGAAGAAGCCGAAAAGAATGAGGTCGACGGCCGGATCTGGCGTTTGCGCTATCCGTTGGCTGACGGTTCCGGGTCGATCACCGTGGCGACGACTCGGCCGGAAACGATGCTGGGGGACACCGCGGTGGCGGTGCACCCCGAGGATGGGCGCTACCGTGACCTGGTGGGGCGGGAACTGGCCCTGCCCCTGACCGACCGGCGGATTCCGATCGTGGCGGACGAGGCAGTAGATCCGACCTTCGGGAGCGGCGCGGTGAAAGTCACCCCGGCGCACGATCCGCTCGACTTCGAGATCGGTCGACGCCACGACTTGGCCACGCTCGACATCATGACGCCGGATGCCCGCCTGAATGACGCGGTGCCGGAACGCTTCCGGGGCCTCGATCGCTTCGAGGCCCGGAAGCGGGTAGTGGCGGAGTTCGAGACCCTCGGGCTGCTGGAAAAGGTCGAGAACCACCGCCACGCGGTGGGCCAATGCTATCGCTGCGACACCGTGGTGGAGCCCCGGCTCTCCGACCAGTGGTTCGTGAAGATGGCCCCGCTCGCGAAGCCCGCGCTCGAAGCCTACCGCTCGGGCCGGTTGCGCTTCATTCCGGAGCGGCGCGGCGAGGAGTACGCCCAGTGGATGGAAAACATCCGCGACTGGTGCATTTCCCGGCAACTCTGGTGGGGCCATCGCATCCCGGTCTGGTACTGCGACGCCTCCGAGTGCGGGAAGACCACCGCGAGCCGCACCGATCTGACGACCTGCCCCGCCTGCCGAGGCCCGGTGCGCCAGGACGAGGATGTGCTCGACACCTGGTTCTCCTCCCAACTGGTGCCGTTCAGCAGCCTGGGCTGGCCGGAGCGCACCAGCGACCTGGAGCGCTATTACCCGGGCGACACCCTCGTCACCGCCCCGGAGATTCTCTTTTTCTGGGTGGCGCGGATGGTGATGTCGGGCCTCGACTTCATGGGCGACCTGCCCTTCACCACCGTCTATCTCCACGGCACGGTGCGGGACACCCAGCACCGCAAGATGTCCAAGTCACTGGGGAACGGCATTGACCCGCTCGATGTGGTGCGGCGCTACGGTGCCGACGCCCTGCGCTACACGATCATCGCCGGAATGTCGGTCGGGACCGACCTGATCCTCGACCCCGACGACCTCGAGACCTCCTTCGCGCCGGGGCGGAACTTCGCCAACAAGCTCTGGAACGCGGGCCGCTTCATCCTCGGCAATCTCCACGGCCCGGTTAGACCGCTGGCTGGCCCCTATTCGAATGTGGTTGGGCGGGAAGAGCTGTGCCTCGCGGATCGGTGGATCATCGCTCGCTGCGACGCGACGGTGGTCGAAGCCACCGCGGCCTATGAGCGGTACCGGCTCAACGAGGCCGCGTCAGCGGTCTACCACTTCATCTGGAGTGATCTGGCCGATTGGTACATCGAGCAGATCAAGCCCCGGCTGTATGGGGACCAGCCCGGTGGCGATGTCGCTCGGGCCGTGGCGGCCCGGACCTTCGAAGTGGCGCTCCACCTGCTCCACCCCATCATGCCATTCATCACCGAGGCCCTGTGGCTCCGCCGGCCGGGCCGGCGGGACGGGGACTCCCTGGTCGAGGCGCCATGGCCACGGAGCGACCCCCGTGCGCGCGACCCAGAGGCGGTCGGTGACTATGGTCGCGTGCAACAGACGATCGCGGCGATCCGGCAGATCCGGGCGGATTACCGCATCGACCCTGGTGAGCTGGTGCGCGCTGGAGTCATCGACACCAAGTTCGTGGGCAGCAGCCCTCTCTGGCAGGAATGGCAAACCATCAGGCGCCTCGGAAAGGTTTCGAGCACCACTCCTTTAGTGAGTGCCGACGGCTTCGGTGTTTCGGCGACCGTGGTCCTCCCAGACGGCACCCAGGTGTTTGTTCCTCTGGGAGATGTCATTGACGTACCGAAGGAACGTATTCGGCTTTCCGAGGAAAGAGATCGCCTGGGGCGCCTGCTCGCATCGCAGATGAGGAAGTTGGAGAATCACGACTTCCTCAACAAAGCCCCGAAGGAGGTCGTCGAGCGTGAACAGGAGAAACTGAAGAACTGGACGGAACAGCTTCAGGTGATCACCCAGCGCCTGGGTCTCCTGAGCTCGCCTTGACAGTGCTGCCCGCCCGCCCGCGACCGTCAGGGAGTCCTTTAGGGCCTGTCCGCCTGACCGGCCTCCTTCTCGGTGCCCTCCTGGCCTGCGCGAAAATGGGTGCACCGCCCGGCGGCTCACCCGACATCACCCCGCCCAAACTCATCGCGACCCGGCCCGAATCGACGTCGATTCTTCCCGATTTCCAGGGAAACATCGAGTTCCAGTTCGATGAGATCGTATCCGAGGGAAGCTCCCCCAATGAGGGACTGGGCACCGGCGATCTGGAGCGGTTGATCATCCTCTCCCCTTCCGCCAAGCCACCAATCGTGACCTGGAAGCGGGACCGCATCACGGTGCACCCGAAGGAGGGGTGGCGGCCCAACACCGTCTACCGGGTGGAGCTGTTGCCGGGTATCGTCGACTTGCGGCGGAATCGCGATTCCACGGGAACGGTTCTCACGTTCACCACCGGAGCCCCCCTCCCCACACTCAAACTCTCCGGCCAGGCGGTCGACTGGGTGGGTCACAAGTCCGGACGAGGGGCGGTCATCGAGGCGACCCTTCTCAGCGACAGCCTGATCTACCGCAGCCTCGCCGATTCGTCCGGGAAGTTCAGCCTCGGCCCTCTCCCCGCGGGACCGTATCTGGTCTCCGCCTCCATCGACCAGAATCGGAACCTGCGCCGGGACCTCCGCGAGGCCTTCGACACCGCCCGGGTCGGGGGAGACTCCGCCGCCGCCGTGCCGGCGCTCTGGATCTACCCCCATGATACCGTGGGCCCCCGCATCCAGACGATCACCGTCAACGATACCCTCGCCGTGACCCTGACGTTCAATCAGCCGCTGGATCCCTATCAGCTCGTGGATAGCATCGGTGTACGACTCCTCCTGCTGCCCGATTCAACTCCGGTCGGAGTCGGTTCCCTCCTGGGAAAGGCCACGGACGACAGCCTGGCCGCCCGGAAGCGGGCCAGTGCCGACTCGACCAAGGCGGCGGCCGACACCACGGCGCGCGCCGCGGACACCACACCGGTGGGGAAGAAACGCCCGCCGCCACGAGAGCCCGCCGCCGAAAACGCGGAGA
>JBGPJS010000333.1:0-4988 GCA_041485505.1 Gemmatimonadota bacterium
ATCCGGTTTGGCAACGACCCGAAGAGCTCGGCGCTCGACCGGAACTGCAAGGCCCACGAACTGGACAATCTCTATGTGGTCGACGGGAGCTTCTTCCCCTCGAGCGGTGCCGTGAACCCGGCGCTGACGATCATGGCGAACGCTCTGCGGGTCGGGGATCACATTCTGGGGAGGATGAAATGATCGCGACCAATTCTTCCCTCATCCCGAGCGCAGCCGGTGTCATCCTGAGCGAAGCGAAGGATCGCTCCCCATTCGGCGGGATCCTTCGGACCCTTCGGGTCCTCAGGATGAGGAGCTGGCTGTGCGCCCTTCCGCTCCTGTCGTGCGCCACGGTGGCCCAGAGCCAGTATCCCTCCAGCGGTGGCGGGGTCACGATCCCAGGCGCCGGCACAGGGGAACCCCAGGCTGGCAGCGTCCGCGCCGTGGCCCGGGTCGGATTCACCGTCTCCGACATGGACCGGTCGCTCGACTTCTATGCCCGGGTGCTGACGTTCGAGAAGGTGTCAGACGTCGAGGTGGTGGGGCAGGGTTACGAAAAGCTCGAAGGCGTGTTCGGCCTCCGGATGCGGGTGGTCCGCCTTCGGCTGGGTGAAGAAACCCTGGAGCTGACGGAGTATCTGGCTCCCCGCGGCCGGCCCGGTCCGGTCGATTCCCGCAGCAACGACCGATGGTTCCAGCACGTCGCGATCATCGTGAGCGATATGGACAGCGCCTATGCCCGGCTCCGGAGCTTCCGGGTGCAGCACGCCTCCACCGGGCCTCAGCTCCTCCCCAAGACGATCCCGGGAGCGGCCGGCATCCGAGCGTTCTATTTCAAGGATCCGGACAACCATCCGCTGGAAATCCTCTGGTTCCCTCCCGACAAAGGGGATCCCAAGTGGCATCGGTCCAGCGAGCGGCTCTTCCTCGGCATTGATCACACCGCCATCGCGATCGGGAGCACCGAGCGAAGCCTGCGGTTCTACCGGGACCTCCTGGGGCTCGAGGTCAAGGGCGAAAGCCACAACTTTGGAGACGAGCAGGCCCACCTCAACAACGTGGAGGGGGCCGAGCTTCATATCACCGGCCTGCGGGCTCCGGTGGGTCTTGGTATTGAGTTCCTGGAGTACCTCAACCCCCGTGATGGTCGCGCCTATCCGGCCGACGAACGGGCCAACGATCTGGTCCACTGGCAGACTACGCTCGAGGTGTCCGATGTCGAGGCCGTCGCGCGGCGGCTGCGTTCAGCAGGCGGGAACTTCGTCTCGTCCGGCGTCGTTCAGATCACAGACAGCGGCCTGGGATTCACCCGCGGCTTCCTCGCCCGGGACCCCGATGGCCACGTGATCCAGGTCGTCGAGCGCTAAGGAGAGATTCCCATGGCCACCAGCTTCCGCCTTCTCGGTTCGCAGGACATCGACCCACTGCTCTTTCAGCTGCGGCGGTGGCATCAGGACGAGAATCTTCGCTTCGATCCGATCGGGTCGACCGCCGGCGTCGGGCGAATTCTGCGTGAAGCGGACCTGGGCCACATCTGGATGATCGAGAAGGGGGACGAGGCGATCGGCTATGTGGTCCTGACCTTTCAGAACGCTTCCGGGACCTACGAGCCCCGGGCCTATGTCTCGGCGCTCTACCTGATCCCCAGCCATCGCGGTCGCGGCACCGGACGCCAGGCCATCCGGCTCATGGAAGACGTCGGTCACCTGCTGCGGGTGCGGGTACACCACTTCGACACCGTGAGTGAGCGCAAGCACGCTCCGTTCATCTACCGTCGGACCGGCGCGCCCTCGGGCGCCCGGGACTCCCGCTATCGTGAGGCGGCCCTGTAGGGACCAGGAAAGGGCCCCAGCCGCGGCCGGCCTTCCCCTCTGGGCGGGCCGGCGCCACATTCTCGTCACCAATGAGTGACCCGCTCCCCCCCGCCGCCCTTCCCCGAGTCTTTGCGCTTGACGCCTTCCGTGGTCTCACCATCGCGGGGATGATTCTGGTCAACAACCCCGGCAGCTGGGACCACATCTACCCGCCGCTGGAACACGCCCAGTGGAACGGGTGGACCCCTACAGACCTGGTCTTCCCGTTCTTCCTGTTCATCGTCGGCGTGGCGATGACCTTTTCGTTCGCTCGCCGATCGGAGCGAGGTGCCGACCGGGCGGCGCTGCTCCGGAAGGTGGCGGTCCGCGCCCTCGCGATCATCGGGATCGGCCTGCTGCTGAACGGGTTCCCGCTGTACGCCTGGGACACCCTGCGCTTCCCCGGGGTGCTGCAGCGCATCGGCCTAGTGTACCTCGTAGCAGCGACCCTCTACCTGACCACCACGCCGCGCACCCAGCGGTTGATCGCGGCCGTCCTGCTGCTGGGCTATTGGGGCCTGATGACGCTGGTCCCAGTGCCGGGGTACGGCGCCGGAGTGCTGGAGCCGGAGGGAAACCTGGCACAGTACCTGGACCACCTCGTCTTCGCCGGCCACATGTGGAAGCCGACCTGGGACCCGGAAGGGATGCTGAGCACGCTTCCCGCCGTCGCCACCTGCCTGCTGGGCGTCATTACCGGACGTCTCCTCCGTTCTGAACACTCGCCCGGCGAGAAGGCGCTCCGGATGCTCCTCTGGGGCAACGCCGGGCTGCTGGCGGGAATTGTGTGGGGATGCTGGTTCCCGATCAACAAGAGCCTGTGGACCAGCTCCTACGTCCTCTTCACGGCGGGCATGGCGCTGCAGGTCTTTGGGGTCTGCTACTGGCTCATCGATGTCCGGGGCCACCGCCGGTGGGCGCTACCCTTGGTGGTCTTCGGCGTGAACGCCATGGCCGTCTTTGTCCTCGCCGGGGTGCTGGCACGCCTTCTCACGCTCTGGGTGGTCGCGGGCCCTGATGGCGCGCCAATGACGGTGAATCGCTACCTCTACGATCAATGGTTGGTTCCCCTGGCTGGCCCGCTCAACGGGTCGCTCCTGTACGCTATAGGCTACGTACTGCTCTGGTTTGGTGTCATGGCGGTATTCTACCGGAAGAGCTGGCTGCTCCGGGTGTGACGCCAGAAGAAGCCGCCGCGGATAAACGCGGAATCGGAAACCCCCACGAGTTCCCTCGAAGGACCGATTCTGCTGCAGATCATTATGGGGAACTCTGCCGGTCTGAGCCTGGGAGTCGTCGGCTGGTCGACAACCAGGATTTGTCAGTTACTGCAGTGCCACCACATCGGCAGAATCCGCGTTTATCCGCGTTCATCCGCGGCCCAAAGTGTTCAGCCGCAAGAGCTGGCTCCTCCGGGTGTAACATTTCGGAAACAAGACCGGCGCCTTGGTGGTTGAAGCGGGAATCGGGCTTGGCGATCCGGCCTGGCTAGATAAATTCCCGCATGCTTAACCTGCTGCTCCGCCTTGCCGGCCCTCTCGCTCTCGCCTCCAGCGTGTTTCCATCCTACTCTCCGAAATTGCCTCCCCGGCTGGTCGTCGTCATCATCGTCGACCAGATGCGCGGCGACTACCTCGAGCGCTTCCGCACCCAGTGGACCGGCGGCTTTGCCCGACTGCTCAAGGATGGAAGCGTTTTCCCCCACGGCCTTCAGGATCATGCGATCACCGAGACGGCACCCGGCCACGCTACCATTCTCTCTGGCCGAGATCCCGGTCACGTCGGCATTGCCACCAACTCGCGTGGCGTGCCGGATCCCGAGGCGCCCCTCGTGGGTGGTGGCGGCCCAGGCGCCTCGCCTCGCCGTTTCATTGGCACCGCATTGTACGACTGGATGCTCGCCCGGGACTCCGGGGCCCGGGTGCTCGCCGTCTCCAAGAAGGACCGCGGTGCCATCCTTCCAGTCGGACGGGCTCGGGGCCAGGTGTACTGGTACGCCGGGACCCGCTTCACCACCAGCCGGTACTATGCCGACACCCTTCCCGGCTGGGTTCAGGAGTTCAACCGACGGGAAGGGCCGCGTCGGCTCGCGGGCACCCGATGGAAGCTTCTCCTCCCGGACTCCAACTACCGGGAGACCGACGACATGCCGTACGAGAACGGCGGGCGAGACCGGGTCTTTCCTCACCAGCTCCCCGCGTCGCCCGACTCGGCCGCGCTCGCCCTCCCCGACTACCCCTGGATGGACTCGCTGACCCTGGACTTCGCCCTCAACGGGGCCGGCCGCCTCGGCCTGGGCCGGCGCAACCGGCCTGATCTCCTGGTCGTCGGCCTCTCGGCCCTGGACTACGTAGGCCATAGCTTTGGCCCCGATTCTCGCGAAATCCACGACCATCTGCTCCACCTCGACCGCTGGCTGGGTTGGTTTCTCGACTCGCTCGCCACCCAGGTTCCGAAGGAGCGGATCCTCGTCGTGCTCACCGCCGACCACGGGGTGACTCCGTTCCCGGAACTTGCTGCCCGCCATGGAACCGCGGCCAGGCGCGTGAGCCTGGACGCCGTGATCGCGGCCGCCCGGCGGGCGCTGAACGATCGGGTAGGACCGAAGATCACCCTTCAGTTCGACGAAGGGCTGCTCTCCACGGATATCGGCGCGCTCAACGCCGCCGGAATCAGCGTAGACAGTCTGGCCACCACCCTTGCCGAGTCCGCCCGGCGCGAGCCCGGTGTCACCCGGGTGTACACCCCACGCTCCCTTCGGGCCGCTCCGCTAACCGATGAGACCGCTGGTCGCTGGCGACGCACCCTGCCCGACGGCTACGGCTGGCTCATCTGTGCCAGCATCGCGCCCGGGGACGTGTGGGGCGCTGAAACCGGATGGACCACCCACGGCACCACCAATCCCGACGACGTCATCGTGCCTATCGTCTTCATGGGGAAGGGGATCATCCCGGGCCTCCACGGCCGCGCGGTGCGCACCACGGATATCGCGCCGACGCTGGCGGTGCTGCTGGGCCTCCAACCGCTGGAGCCGTTGGACGGGAGGCGGATACCTGAGGTGACAGGTGGTAGGTAGCAGGTGGTAGGTGGTCGTGAGGCGAGGCGCCGGTTACCTTATTTGCCGGCTTGGAGAGTGTCCCCAAGCCATCAACC
>JBGPJS010000334.1:0-4983 GCA_041485505.1 Gemmatimonadota bacterium
CGTCCACAGTGAACAGCAAGCAGCGAACAGTAAACAGTAAACAGTGAACCGGGTCGCTCCACGGGAGAACCGATCGCTTACACCCGTGGATCTGAGGGCGACGACCACCTCCTGTTCACTGTTCACTGTTTACGTCTCATGGGACTACCCTCGTGGATGGTACTGCTTGTGCACCGACCGCAGATACTCCCGATCGACGTGAGTATAGATCTGGGTCGTGGAGAGATCCGCGTGGCCCAGCATCTCCTGCACCGCGCGGAGATCGGCCCCCCCTTCGAGGAGGTGGGTCGCGAAGGTATGCCGCAGGGTGTGCGTAGTGACCCGCTTCCGGATGCCGGCCTTCGTGGCGCAGCGCTTGACAATCCCCCAGGCCCCCACTCGGGAGAGCGGCCGGCCGCGGGCGTTGAGCAGCACCCGATTCCTGCTGTTGCCCCGATCCAGTTCTGGCCGGGTCTGATGGAGATAGACCGACACCGCCCCGATCACGCTGCGCCCGATCGGCACCAGCCGCTCCTTGGACCCCTTTCCCAGCACCCTGACCAGTCCGTCGCTCAGCCGGAGGTCCGGGATCGAGAGCCCGCAGAGCTCCGAGACCCGGAGTCCCGCCCCGTACCCCAATTCCAAGAGCGCCCGATCCCGCCAACCCAGGGGTTCATCGGCGCCGGGGGCCGCGAGAATGGCCTCCATGTCGGCGATGCTGAGCGTGTCGGGGAGCTTCCGGCCTTTGCGCGGCGACTCCAGCCGGTCGCTGGGGTCGTCCGCCAGCAATCCTTCCCCGACGAGGAACCCGAAGTAGGTCCGCGCCGCCGACACCTGGCGCCGGATCGTGGCCGGACTCAGGCCCAGGTCCTTGAGCGCGTACACGAATTCGCGGAGCACCTTCCGGGTGATCGCACCCGGGTCGGAAACGCCGCGGGTCGCCAGGTAGCGGGCCAGACGTCTCAGGTCCCGGAGGTAGTTTTCGACGGTATTGGGGCTGTGGCCCGCCTCAAGCACCAGGTAATCGCGGAATTGCTCCAAGGCGAAAGCTCGATCGAGCTCTTCGCTCATGACTTCTCCGCGCCTCCGGCTTCCGCTATCTCCGTGTCGTCAAGGCCGAGCAGCTCCGAGGCCCGCCGGAGGAGGCGATCCTGGTGCACGCTCAGGGTCTCGTTACTGGTAGCGACCCGCCGGAGTCGCCGGAGCAAGTCCACCCGGGCCGGCCGGTCGTAGCGTTCGGCGATCTGTCCTCTGAACTGGTCGGTGTCGGGCGGGACCGCGCTCAAGGCGGCGCTGCTCGTCCCCCGGTCGGCCACCCCAAGGTTCCAGCGTTTCCGGAGTTGGGATTCGATCAACCGCACCTCCTCCTGACCGAGCTGGCGATCGGCGTGCGCGACCTCGAGGAGCAAGGTGGCGGCCGCGAGTGTCGCGGGATCTTCACGGGCCTCGCGCTCGCCCGCCGGGTCGTCACGGAACGCCCGGTGCACCGCATCCCATAGGCGGTCCCGCCTGGCGCTCCGCCGGTTCCGCAGGATCTGGATGATCCCGAGACCGAACACCAGGGCGGCGAAGATGGTCAGCGTCTGATTGAGATGAGCGATGATGCGGTTGATCGCATCCCACGACTGACCCAGTCGGGCTCCGACCCAAACCAGACCGGCGTACCAGACGCCCGAGGCGAGGGCCATGGGCAACAGCGCCTTGACCGGATGCAGTCCCGCCAGCCCGGCAAATGGCGCCACGAAGGACCGGAAGCCGGGCAGCAGACGGGTCACGAAGATCCCCGCAATGCCGAAGCGCAGATACTCGCGTTCCATCGCCGCGACCGCCTGCGGGGGCAGGAGGCGCCGACCTACCGGTCCGGCGAAGAACCTCCGCCCATAGCGTCGCGCCAGGCCGTAGACGATCACGGCACCGGTCACGCTCGCCAACCAGGCGGCCGCGAAGACCCCGACTGGCGTGGTGGTGCCGCGGCGGGACAGAAACGCGGCGAGAGCCACCACGATGTCCGACGGTGCCGGCGGGAAGATGTTCTCCACTCCTGTCGCCACAGCTAGCACGAGATAGACCGTCAGCGCCGGCAGCTGTCCCAGCCAGGTCACCAGCTCCTGAATCAGCGGGCCTCCACGGTGGCCACCGCGATCACGGCGATCCCTTCCTCCCTTCCGATGAAGCCCATCCCTTCGTTGGTCTTGGCCTTCACGCTCACCATCCCCGCCTGGACCCCGAGTTCACCGGCCAGGGCGGCGGCCATGGTGTCCACCCGGGAGCCAAGCTTGGGTCGTTCCAGGATGATGGTGACGTCAGCCTGCAGCGGGGTGAAGCCAAGACCGCGGATATGTTCACAGGCCTGGCGGAGCATTCCCATGGAATTGGCGTTTTTCCATCGGGGATCGCTGTCGGGAAACAGACGACCGATATCACCGGCCCCGGAGGCGCCAAGCAGCGCGTCCGTCAGGGCGTGGGCCACGGCGTCGGCGTCGGAATGTCCCGCCAGTCCTCGGTCGAACGGAATCGTCTGGCCGCCGAGAATGAGCGGGCGGCCTTCGGCGAAGCGGTGGGAGTCGTAGCCGATACCGGTTCTTATCATCGGCGGGATGGCGGAACGCCGGAACGGCGGGACGATAGCTTACGGAAGCGTCGGGTCCCGCCGGACCGCTGGACCGCCGGACCGCCCGCCCTCACGCCGCCACCATCGCTTCGACAATCGAATAATCCTGCCGTCGCCGCTTGGCCTCGAACCCGGCATCCCGGATGCACCGCTCCATCTCGGCCACCGTGGCGCGATTGGTGGTGCCGGCCGAGGAGACGACGTTTTCTTCCATCATGAGGCTGCCGAAGTCGTTGGCCCCGAATCGAAGCGCCACCTGCCCCACCTTGAGGCCCATGGTGACCCAGGAGGACTGGAGGTTGGCGACGTTGTGGCAGATGATCCGCCCCATGGCGAGCGTGCGGAGATAATCCACGGCGTCGGTCTTCCGGCTGTCCGCCATCTCGGTCCCCTCGGGCTGCAGGGGCCAGCAAATGAATGCGGTGAAACCGCCGGTGCGGGCCTGGAGATCACGCACCCGGATGAGGTGCTCGATCCGGTCGGCGTGGCTTTCGCCCAGACCGTACATCATGGTGACCGAGGTCTTCATCCCCTGGCGATGGGCCTCCTCCTGGACGCCGAGCCACTCCTCGGTCTGCGCCTTCTTTTTGGCGACCCGTTGGCGGACCTCGTCCACCAGGATCTCGCCGCCGCCACCCGGAATGCTGTTGAGCCCGGCCGCCTTGAGCTCCCGGATCACCTCGGCCACGGTCAACCGGAATCGCTCCGAGAAGAACACCACCTCGGACGGTGAGAACCCGTGGATGTGGATCGGGTGATGGGCCTTGATGTAGCGCATCAGCTCGAGGTACCACTCGAACGGGATGTAGGGGTTGTGGCCGCCCTGAAGAAGGATCTGCACCCCGCCGATGGCCTTACATTCGTCGATCTTGGCCCCGATCTGCTCGAAGCTCAGGACGTATCCCTCGTCGTGCTTGGGCCGGCGATAGAACGCACAAAACTTGCAGTCGGCCACGCACACGTTGGTGTAGTTGATGTTCCGGTCGATGATATAGGTGACCACGTTCTCCGGGTGCTGCCGCCACCGTTCGGCGTCGGCCAGGCGGCCCAGCTCCAGGAGACTCGCCTGCTCGTAGAGCTCCAGGTAGTCGCGGAATTCACTTGAGGTACGGTCGATGGTTGACATTAGCCGTTAGTCGTTAGCCGTTAGTCGTTCGATCACCGTCCCACCGTCCCACCGTCCCACCGTCCCACCGTCCCACCGTCCCACCGTCCCACGGCCTTACGGTCTAGCCTCCACACCCTCACGCCGCGCTGATAAACGACAACGACCCATCCGGTACCAACCCGTCCTGTGCCAGCCGGCGGAAGAAGTCGGTCAGGCCGGCCAGGTGGCGGTAGGAGAGGGCGTAGTCGAGATCGCCCAGGTAGGCCCGGCATACGGACTCATCCACGCCGGTATTGCGGGCCGCATCCGCGGCCAGAGGATCCAGGTGGTCCAGTCCCCAATGCCGCGAGGCCAAGAGCTTCGCGTGCACCTGTTGCACCTTGTGGAGCGGAGCCTCCCGGCGGGCGGCCCAGACCGCGAAGACAAACGGCAGGCCGGTCCACTGCTGCCAGGCGAGGCCCAGATCCACCCGATGCGGGTAAACGCCGCGGGCGTCGAGCATCAGGGCCGCGTCGCCGATCACCAGCACCCCGTCGTGCGGCAGGCCGGAGAGCGACGATAGATCGGTCGCCTCGGCGCGCACGGTGGCGAACCGCGGCCCGATGTTCCAGCGGTGCCGGCAGAGCAGCTCCAGCAGGAGGACGGAGGTGCGTGACGAGGCGGTGAGCAGCACCGTGGCACCGTCGAGCCGCTCCACCGGACGCTTGGCGAACAGGGCGACGCTGTGCACCGGACCATCGCAGGAGATGGCCAGGTCGGGCAGCAGCTGATATGCCGCCGCGTTGCGTGCGTACTCGACCGCGGAGACCACGCTCACGTCCAGCTCCCCCGCGGCCAGGAGGTCGTTCAGTTCGGAGGCGGTCCCGGTAACCAGCTCCAGGTCGCTCGGCATCTGGACCAGCCCCCGATCGATGCCGCCGTAGATCGGGTAGCAGTTGATCCAGGGGATTCGGCCCAGTCTCATGCGGCGTGGACCACCGGAGCCGACGCTCCCCGGCGCATGGCGGGCTCCGGGCCAGGCTCGTCGAAAGTCTCCCGAACCGGTTGGTAGAGGCTATCCCGCTCCACCGGTCGCTTCCCCGCCCCGCGGATCAGCCGGACCAGGTCCATGTACTCCATGTGCATCTCGGTCCGCGCGCCGGCCTCATGGTAGATCCGTTCGTAGACCACGGTTCCTTCAACGTCATCGCAGCCGAAGCTGAGAGCGATCTGCGACAGGAACGGTGTCACCATGGGCCAGTGGGTCTTCATGTGGGCGATGTTGTCCAGGAAGAGCCGGCCCACG
>JBGPJS010000335.1:0-4971 GCA_041485505.1 Gemmatimonadota bacterium
CCGCTGGGCGACCGCTGAGGAATTCCGCCGCCTCGACGCCCTGGGCCTCACGATGTACGGCCAGATGACGGCCGGCTCCTGGATCTATATCGGCACCCAGGGAATTCTGCAGGGCACCTACGAAACCTTCGCGGAATGTGCCCGACAGCACTTCGGCGGCACCCTCGAGGGCCGTCTCGTGGTTAGCGGCGGCCTGGGCGGCATGGGTGGCGCCCAGCCGCTCGCCGCCACCATGAATGGCGCCGTGTTCCTTGGCATCGACGTGGATGAGTCCCGCATCCGCCGCCGGGTCGACACCGGCTATTGTGACCGTCTCTCCACCAGCCTGGACGAGGCGATCGGACTCCTCCTCCTGGCCCGGAAGGAGCGGAAGGCGCTCTCCGTCGGTCTGGTCGGCAATGTCGCCGAGGTGATTCCCGCCCTCGTGACCCGGGGGATCGTCCCCGATGTCCTCACCGATCAGACCTCGGCGCACGATCTACGCATTGGGTACATCCCGGCCGGGCTCTCGCTGGAGCAGGCGGCCCGGTTGCGCGAGAGCAATCCGGACGACTATGAGCGCCGGGTGCTGGACTCAATGGAGACTCATGTCCGTGCCATGCTCGAGCTCCAGGTCAAGGGCGCCGTGACCTTCGATTACGGCAACAATCTCCGTGGCCAGGTCGCCGATCGCCGGGGGATGAAGGACGCCTTTCGGATCCCCGGCTTCGTCCCCGCCTTCATCCGGCCCCTCTTCTGCAAAGGCGCCGGTCCCTTCCGGTGGGCCGCCCTCTCCGGAGATCCCGCGGACATCGCGGTCACCGATCAGGCGGTGCTCGATACCTTTCCGAAGAACGAATCGCTGGCCCGCTGGATCCACAAAGCCCGGGAGAGGATTCACTTCCAGGGCCTCCCCGCGCGCATCTGCTGGCTGGAATACGGAGAGCGGGCGGAGATGGGGCTTCGCTTCAACTGGCTTGTAAAGAAGGGGAAGCTGCACGCCCCGATCGTGATCGGGCGGGATCACCTCGATACCGGGTCGGTCGCCTCGCCCAACCGGGAGACCGAAGGGATGAAGGATGGCTCCGACGCCATCGCCGATTGGCCCCTGCTCAATGCCATGCTCAACACCGCGTGCGGCGCCAGCTGGGTCTCACTGCACCATGGTGGAGGTGTCGGGATCGGCTATTCCATCCACGCCGGGATGGTCTGCGTCGCCGACGGCACCGAGATGGCGGATCGCCGACTCCAGCGCGTCCTCACCGCCGACCCCGGTACTGGTGTCATGCGCCACGCCGACGCCGGCTACGATCTTGCCATTCAGACGGCGAAAGATCGCGGCGTCGATCTTCCGATGATTGACCGGTAGGGGCGACCCTCTGGGTCGCCCCTCGCCTCGACGATGCCTGTACTTCTCAACATTGGCACCCTCGCCACCTGCCGCGCCCCCGGAGGACAGGGCGAGATCCATTCGATTCCCGGTGCCGCGCTCGCATGGGGAGCAGATACCGTCCGATGGGTGGGCCCTGAAAACGAACTCCCCTCTGAATTCCATTCTTGGGAGACGTGGGACGCCGGCGGCCGGCTGGTCGTCCCTGGCCTGATCGATTGCCACACCCACCTTGCCTTCGGCGGCTGGCGCGCCGATGAATTCGAGCAGCGCATCCTGGGACAGAGTTACCTCGACCTTGCCGGGGCCGGCGGCGGCATCGCCTCGACCGTGGAGAAGACTCGGCGGCAGTCGGAAGACGATCTCTTCAACCGGGCCGCTGGCTTCCTCGACCGGATGACCCCGCTCGGCGTCACGACCGTTGAATGCAAGAGCGGCTACGGACTCAGTCTTGAGAGCGAGCTCAAGCTGCTCCGGGTCTACCGGCGCCTGGCCGACCGCGGGCCCACTCGTATTGTGTCGACCTTCCTCGGCGCCCACATGGTCCCGGCGGAATATCGAGAGCGACGGGCTGCCTACCTGGACCTGGTGATCGGCGAGATGCTCCCGGCAGTGGCCCGCGACAAGTTGGCGCGCTGTTGCGATGTGTTCGTGGAAGAGTCCGCGTTCAGCATTGAGGAAGGGAGGCGGGTCCTGCTGGCTGGCAAGGCACTGGGGCTGGCCCCGAAGATTCACGCCGACCAGCTGACCGCCGGCGGCGGGGCCGAACTGGCCGCTGAGGTGGGCGCACTCTCCGCGGATCATTTGGAATGTATTTCTGAGGTTGGCATCCGCGCGCTGGCCGCTTCATCGACCGTGGCGGTGAGTCTTCCCCTGGCCACGCTCTACCTGCACCATCAGCCGTTGCCCGCCCGCCGCCTTATCGAGGCCGGCATCCCGCTGGCCGTGGCGACCGATTTCAATCCGGGCTCAGCGCCGAGCTTCCACCTTCCCTTGGCCATGATGCTGGCCTGCACGCTGCAGCGGATGACTCCCGCCGAGGCGCTCAAAGGCGCCACCCGCTATGCCGGGCGCGCACTCGGCCTGGAGGATCGCATCGGATCCATCGAGCCTGGGAAATCGGCGGATTTTGCCGTCCTCGATGCCGACAGCGTCAACCAGTGGCTCTATCACTTCAGCCCCAACGCCTGTGTCGCCACGGTGGCCCGCGGTGCCGCGATATGGAACTCCGCCGGCATCTGCTGACACCTACCGCCATTCGTGGTTCCCCGCTTACTGCTCACTGCTCACTCTTGTAACCCGATGGCTCGCTCCACCGCTGCGCACGCGGTCTTGGCGAATTGCGCGGTCTCAGCAACCAGGCGCGTCGCCTTTTCGGCAAGCGGCCTTCCCGCACTCTTGTCCTCCATCGCGGCCACATTGATCCGCACGTTGTAGGCCGCCCCGCGACAGGCCGCTTCCGCCAGCAGCGCCGCGACTCCCGCGTCCGACACCGCGTTGGCGTTGCCTTTCCCCGCCACGAGTGCCGCGAGTCTCGCGACCCGCGCACAGGCCTCAGCGGTCTCGAGCGGCACCTCGGAGGCGCCGAGAAGGGCTTTGGCGATGGCGGCGCGGCGGACAATCTCGGCCGCGGCGGGTTCCTTCGGCAGCTGATAGGCCGCCGACACCCCGGCGTAGGACTTCGCGTCTCGCTCCACTAGTGAGGAGAGCGTGTTCACCAGTTCGGCGGCTTCCAGGCCTGCCTCCTTCATTGCGCTCTCGACCGCCACATACTTCTTCTTTCCAACGGTCAGGCCCGCGACCATCTGGGCCAGTGCCGCGCCGAGCACGCCGACGTGGGCCGCGACACTGCCACCACCTGGCACCGGGGCTGGAGAAGCGACCGAGCCGACGAATCCGCTCAGGCTCTCGCCGCCGGATACCGCCTCCCGGAGCCGCCGGTCCAGGATCTGGTCGGCCTGGAACCGGTCGAGTTGGAGGTGCCGCACCGCGGCCGCATCCAGCACGGTCTGGGGAACCAGACCGACGATTTCGCTCCAGGTCACCGCAACGCCTCGCGCGGCGGCTTCCATCTTGACCATCTCAAAGGCCCGGTGGACCGGCGACCTCTCGGTGTCCACCAGGTTCATGGAGACCTGGGCCTGTCCCTCGACCTCGAGGCCCAGGCCCTTGACGTAGCGCAGGCCGCCGGAAGAACCGCGTACTGCTTTGGCGACTTCTTTGGCCACTGGCAGATTGGCGGCCGGACCGAGATACACGTTGAAGGCTACAAGGAAGGGGCGGGCTCCGATGGCCACCGCCCCGAAGGTTGGGTGAATGTGCGGCGGCCCATAGTCGGGGTCGCGGGCCGGATTGGTCCCGATCTCGTCTCGCAGGCCTTCGAACTCACCCCGCCTCACGTCGGCCAGATTCTCCCGCTCGGGCCGGCGCGCGGCGCGCTCGTACAGGAACACGGGGATTTCCAGCTCCCGGCCCACTCGCTCCCCCAGCGCGCCCGCCAGGGCGATGCAGTCCTCCATCGTCGCTCCTTCGAGGGGAATGAACGGGACCACGTCCGCGGCTCCCATCCGGGGATGTTCGCCCTGATGGTGGTTCAGATCGATTCGCTCCCGGGCCTCACGGATTCCGGCGAAGGCCGCCGCTACGGCGTGCTCCACGGCGACCACCAGGGTCATGACCGTTCGGTTGTGGGAAGAATCGGAGGAGACATCCAGGATCACCACACTGGGAACCTCGGCAATGGCGGCTCGGATTGCGTCGATGACCTCGGGTCGCCGGCCCTCGGAGAAGTTGGGGACGCACTCGACCAGTCGCATAGGCGGGCTCCCGGGTAAGCGGTGATGGGAACTGAGGAGGGCGCAAGAGGTTAGCTGGCAGGAGCCGGGGATTCAAGACGGGGTGGGAGATCCGATGGTGGAACCTGGGAGAGTGAGGAGAAGCCCCGACTGGGCTTGCCTTTGGCTGTTGCCGCGACTATTGTATCGCCCCCGCAGTTCATCAGGTCGAGGTGGGGCTGGGTGGTGGGGTTGTCGGACAAGCGTAAGGCCTCCCGAAGTGGTTGACCCCCTTGACGATGACCCAATGAGCCCGGTATACTTCGCGGCTGCTGGGAAATCTGGCAGTCATGAAGTCATCGCTCTTTGAAAACTGACGTGAGCTATGGGTGGATCGAGTGCGGACCCTGTGAACCGGACGGCTACAGAGGCCGGCCGGCAAGGGTTGTAAACTCTGATACACGTGATTCGGACGATTTTACAGTCGTTCGATCTAGAGCTGTTCAAGCTACCAAAATCATTGGAGAGTTTGATCCTGGCTCAGGACGAACGCTGGCGGCGTGCCTAACACATGCAAGTCGAACGGGACCCGCAAGGGTTCAGTGGCGGACGGGTGCGTAACACGTGAGGAACATGCCCATCGGCGGGGGATAGCCGGCCCAACGGCCGGGTAATACCGCGTACGACCTTCGAGGGGCATCCCTTGGAGGTGAAAGCAGCAATGCACCGATGGAGTGCCTCGCGGCCTATCAGCTAGTTGGTGAGGTCACGGCTCACCAAGGCAACGACGGGTAGCTGGTCTGAGAGGATGGCCAGCCACATTGGGAC
>JBGPJS010000336.1:0-4952 GCA_041485505.1 Gemmatimonadota bacterium
AGCACTGCAATCGGGACTGCTCCCCGGGGCAGTGACGTAGGTGAGGTCGTCGTCCAGCATGATGTTGCCGGAGGTGGCCACCGTTACCTGGCCTCGAAGCAGACCGCTCACTCCGACGCTCCCGTTGACGTAGATCACGCCCTTGAAGTTCGAATTGTACAACCGATTGATCGGCCAGAGGTAGTCGGCCAGCGCTCCGACGGCCATCCCGCCGAAGCTGGCTGGAAGGGTTCCGGCCACAATCCGGGCCGGGGCAGCCCCTGCCCCATAGCCGGGCCACTTGAGCCAGTTGCCCGCGGGGGCCGGAGCCACGGTGACGGGATTGAAGGCGGCGGGTGCGGGTGTTAGCCGGGGGTCCCCGCCGAGAAAGCAGCGGCGGGTAACGTCCCCCAGGAGGATACGTGCCGCAGCGAGACCGGCTCCGGCCGGGTTGACGTCCGCGGCGGACAGGAAGCTGCCGCCAGGCCCGGTGAACGCTCCGCAGTTGGGGGATTGGGCGTTGGGGTCGTTGGCGGTACCACCAGTGGGCCAAGGCCGTGCCGTAACGTAGGCCAGCTGGTTCGCGGTCGGGACACCCCCGGTCGCCTGGTAGACCCGGAAGAAGCCCTCATCGTCATCGGTGAAGTCACCGTCCGCGTCCAGGTCCACCGGCACGAATTCGATCCGGGTGCTGGGGTTGTAGACGCCAACGCCAACCGCGCCGCCGTTCATTGTGGTACTCCCGGTGACCGCGTAGCCGCTCAGGGTGGCCAGGGCCGCCGGTGTCGGCATGGGAATCGGCGCCACCCCCTGCAGGTAGCCCTGTTTGAAGGTGGAGCCGCCCGGGGAGTTGATGGTGCTCGCCGTGGTGACTTTCCCCCAGAACGTGGCGCCGTTCCCCACGTACAGCGTCTGATTGGTATGCAACGGTCCGAAGACCTGAATGCCGTTGGCGAAGACGGTGCTCGAGACGGTCTGATCGTCGAATCGGGCGAACTTGGCGAAGGATTCCTGGCGCAACTGGACCCGCCGCACCACCACCGCCCCGCGGGCGTCCTGGATTATCGAAATCACGCTGGCGTACACCCCGAACTGGCCGGAGGTGATGCCGCTCAGGCCGGCGTAGGTCGACCGGGTGAAGCCGGGGATCACTGTGCCGGAGGCGTCCTTGACCGTGACGCCATTCTCCAGCGTCAGGTATCCCGCGATCGGCAGCGCAATGGCGCTTCCGTTCAGGGTGTCCCGCCCCATCTCCAAGCCGGCATCCCCCGCAGCCTCCATCATCGCCTCTTTGGCGTGGAACCGGCTGATCAGGGTGGCGTTGCTCGTCATCATCAGCGCGCCGATAGCCAGACTGGCAACAATGATGGAGATGAACAGGGCCAGAATCAACGCGACGCCCCGCTCATTGTCGATGCTTCTTGGCACACGCATACATCTACTCCCGGCGAAAGGGATGAAGATCATTCAATTCGGGATGATGCCGATCCAGGTCAGCAGGTTCGACTCGCTCGGCGTGCAGTCCTGAGCTCCCACCGCGAAGTCGTACGAGGTGAGGGCGACCAGACCGGCGATAGTGTTGGTGTAGTTCGGCTGCCCCGCCGGCACGGTGCCAATGGGACTGCCCCAAGTGAGGGCGCCGTTGAGCCGCTGATAGACGTTGTACTGGGTCACATCCTGTTCCCCGCCGGCCTCATCCACCGACGCGTTCCAGGTGAGTGTCACCGAGGGTGGATTGCCGACCGCGTTGGGCGTGGCTAGCAGCGGCCCGGCCAACAGCGGCGTGGACCCGCAGGTCTTAAGCGGAATCAGGCCGTTGTTGGGGAGGTGAACCAGGCTCGACACGTCGAGGAAGCGCTGAGCGGCTCCGGTGAGCCCGTTGGTCGCCCGGATGTTGAATCGCACCATCTTGACGCTGTCGGCCACGGCCGAGGGCGTCCCTGCGGTATCGCCCACGCTGCCATGAACCGCCAGGACGTGCCGGATCGGTGTCATGCCGGGAACCAGGGTCGAGAGCTGCAGCGAATCCTTGGGGGAGGGCGGACCGAAGGTCTGGGTATGGACGAAGTATTCCAAGAACTTCTGTCCGGGAATCTGATAGAGGTAACGGGCCACTTGCTCGGCCGGCATTGCGTTGACCTTCTGCATCAGCACCCAGTCGTTCACATCCGCGGTGGAGGAGTCGGGGCGGAAGTAGAATACGATCGTCTCGGCCAGACCCGGGGTGCCGTTGCGATCGTTGTAGGTTGTGCTGGGATAGGTGAAGGCTGTGTTCGGAAGAACATAGGCCGAAGCCAGCGGGAGCACGGTGAATGAGCCCGCCGGCGCATCCGGATTGATGTAGACCGCCGAGCCATCCTGTATATCGGAGGTGTAGTTGACGTTTACCGCGACGGTGATGCTGTCCCCATAAACAAAGAGGGGCTGCTGGGCCTCGGCGCCGGCGCCCGCCGTGCGAAGCACCCGGTCCATGGTAGACACCGCGTACCGGAGATTCTGGGAGAGTTCCAGGCGTTGGCCGCCGGTGCGAAAGCTGGCGCTTTGCGAGCGCATGACGGCGACCGTCGCGCCCATGATGATCGATACCATCACCACCGCGATCATCAGCTCGATGAGGGTAAAGCCGGCGCTCCCGGCGCGAGTGGATGAGGGGCGCGTCATGGTTTGGCCACCACGGCGGTGACGTTTACGGTATCTCGCATGGTGGGCTCGGAGACTCGAATGGTGATGACGGTGTAGTCACGGACAGCGTAAGTGGGGCCGCCCAGCCGGTTGAAGCTGGTCACCCGCTTCATGCTGGGATAGCCGGGAAAGCCGGTTATGGTCCCCGCCGCAGTGGCGATGGGGTAGACTGGGTCCGCCCGGATCTGCTCCAGTTGGGCGGTGGCCACCTCGGTCGCCACCGTCTTGGTGGACGAGGTACTGACCGAGTGGAGAAAGGTTCCGACCACCCGGCCGGATCCCATGACGACGATCGTGAGGATGACCAACGCGATCATCGTCTCGATAATGGTGAAGCCCCGTTCTCGTTCCATGTTCCAACTCCTCCAGGCGGCCAGGCTGTCTGCGTGAGACCCTCGGCTTTGCGTCTCGCCGTCACCGGCGATTTGCCATTTTCTGAGGTACCGCGGGCGAATCTACTATCGGCGTCCCTCGGCGTGTCGATGAATAGAGGTCCCGATCAGAAAGCGCTGAGCGGGATTTCTTGACTCGGTAGACCGTCAATAATTGGGCCAGCAAGAGGTCGAGATCTATAGCTATGTGAACAAGTATCTTACGTACCGATGTTCCATTCTGTACTGACTTACTGGAAGGCACTTAGCGAGAGTTCCTCCAACTCTCCAGTGGATCCGGCTTCGCTTGCTCCAACCCACACCGCGCTCTATCTTTCGCGGCTCTCGCCGTCCGTCCTCGCCCGAAACACCTGATCCCATGGCCGATACCTCCCTGATGGACAAGCTCGTGTCGCTCTCCAAGCGGCGCGGATTCGTATTCCAGTCCTCCGAGATCTACGGCGGCCTCGGTTCGGTGTGGGACTACGGTCCCCTCGGCGTCGAGCTCAAGAGGAACGTGAAGGACCGCTGGTGGGGGGCCATGGTGCAGGCCCGGGACGACATCGAGGGCCTCGATGCCGCGATCCTGATGCACCCGAAAGTCTGGGAGGCTTCCGGCCACGTGGCCGGGTTCACCGACCCGCTGGTGGATTGCCGGAGCTGCAAGGCGCGGTTCCGGGCCGACAAGATCCAGGATGCCCAGTGTCCCCAGAAGCCGAGCAAGCACCCGGGGGAGCACACGACCTGCGACCTGACCGAGCCCCGCCTCTTCAATCTGATGTTCAAGACCTTCATCGGGCCGGTCGAAGAGCAGGCCGCCGTGGTCTACCTCCGTCCGGAAACGGCGCAAGGGATCTACGTCAACTATCAGAACGTGCTGAATTCGTCCCGGCAGCGGATTCCATTCGGGATCGCGCAGATCGGCAAGGCATTCCGGAACGAGATTACGCCGGGGAATTTCATCTTCCGCACCCGGGAGTTCGAGCAGATGGAAATGCAGTTTTTCGTCAAGCCCGGTACCGATGGCGAGTGGTTCGAGAAGTGGCGGGAGTGGCGGATGCAATGGCACCAGGATATCGGACTCAAGCCCGAGCGGCTTCGCTGGCACCAGCACGGGCCCGGGGAGCTGGCGCACTACGCCAAGGCAGCCTACGACATCGAATACGAGTTTCCATTCGGCTGGAACGAGATCGAGGGGATCCACAACCGGACCGACTTCGACCTCGGGCGTCACCAGGAGCACTCGGGAAAAAGACTGGACTACTTCGACCAGGCCGCGAACGAGCGCTTCCTCCCCTACATCGTCGAGACCTCGGCGGGCGCCGACCGGGTGACGCTGACGACGTTGGTAGATGCCTACCGCGAGGAGGTGGTCGAAGGGGAGACTCGTGTGGTACTTGGCTTCCACCCCTCAATCGCACCGATCAAGGCCGCGCTCCTACCGCTGGTCAAGAAGGAGGGAATGCCCGAGCTCGCCGAGCAACTCTACCACGACGTCAAGAAGCACTTCCCCTGCTTCTACGATGACAGCGGGGCGATCGGGCGCCGGTACCGCCGGATGGACGAGGCCGGAACTCCGTTCTGCGCGACGGTGGATGGAGAGACGATGAGCCAAGGGCACCTGACGGTCAGAGACCGGGATACGATGGGGCAGGTGCGCATCGACAAGTCCCGGTTGATCGAGTATCTCCGCGAGCGCATGACGATGTAAATCGCCGAGGAGTCCGGCGGAAACTTTCCCCCGACTCGGCCGTACTTTGGGCTGCGTTCACCCCACCTCCAGGAGTTGATCCATGCGCAGAGCCGCCGCGGCTGTCCTGATTGCGTTGGCGGGGGCGGTCGCCCTCCCGGCCGCCGCGCAGCAGCCGATCAGTGACACCACCGCCCTCACCGCTGCCCAACGCGCCGCGCTCCACGTCG
>JBGPJS010000337.1:0-4923 GCA_041485505.1 Gemmatimonadota bacterium
ATGATGTTGAAGTTGCCGGTAGCGGTGATGAAAATGTCCGCGGTACCGATCACCTCTTCCAACGTCAGAACCTGATAGCCCTCCATGGAGGCCTGCAAGGCGCAGATCGGGTCGATCTCCGTGATCACGACCCGGGCGCCTTGCCCCCTCAGCGCCTGGGCGCACCCCTTGCCGACTTCACCGTAGCCGCAGACCACCGCGACTTTGCCCGCGATCATCACATCGCTGGCGCGGTTGAGCCCGTCAATGACCGAGTGGCGGCAGCCGTAGATGTTGTCGAACTTCGACTTGGTGACCGAATCGTTGACGTTGATCGCCGGGAAGAGCAGCGTCCCCGCCTTCATCATCTCGTAGAGCCGATGCACACCGGTGGTGGTTTCTTCGGAGACGCCGGTGATCGCGGCAGCCACCCGGGTCCACCGGCCCGGGTGCTTCTTCTGCTCCTGGCGTAGCAGCTTGAGGATCACTCCCCATTCCTCGGGATCCTTGTCGGCGTTGAACTCCGGCACCCTTCCCGCCTTCTCGAACTCCGCCCCCTTGTGCACCAGCAGCGTTGCGTCTCCCCCGTCGTCCAGAATGAGGTTGGGCCCGGAGCCATCGGGCCAGGTAAGGGCTTCATCGGTGCACCACCAGTACTCATCCAGGGTCTCGCCCTTCCAGGCGTAGACCGGAGTACCGCGCGGATCGGCGACCGTACCGTCGCGGCCGACCACCACCGCGGCGGCGGCGTGATCCTGAGTCGAGAAAATGTTACAGGAGACCCAGCGCACGTCCGCGCCCAGGTCGACCAGGGTCTCGATCAGGACCGCCGTCTGCACCGTCATGTGGAGCGAACCCATGATCTTGGCACCCGCCAGCGGACGCCGCGCGGCGTACTCGGCGCGGATCGCCATGAGCCCCGGCATTTCCTGCTCGGCCAGGCGGACTTCTTTCCGCCCGAACTCGGCGAGCGACAGATCCTTCACCTTGAACGGCTCACGGCCGGTCTCCCGGGTGGCGGTGAAGGGATGGGTCGTTGCGGCAAGAGTTCCCACGGTCATCTTCTCCTCTTGAGTGTCAATTCCGCGCCAACAACACTAGGCTCCCATGCGCGCGGTCGCGATGAATAACCCCGGTCCCTTCACTGCCGGATCGGCGGGCAGGGGACGGTTCGGTCCCGGCGTGAGCCCGGCGTCGGCCAGCCAGCCGTCCAGCTGCTCCGTCGCGAACCCCTGCCAGACGTGGCCCATCGTCTGGCGATACTCCGCGTGATCGTGTGGCAACATGTCCAGAATGACCACGCGCCCGCCGGGCTTGAGAGTCCGGGCGGCTTCGCGGATGGCCTCACCCGGTACCGCAATGTAGTGCAACACCAGGGCCAGCACGGCCAGGTCGAGGGACCGCTCCTCGATCGGAAGGCTCTCGAGCTCCCCACGGCGGATCTCGACGTTCTGCCGTCCCGCCAGCCGCGCCCGCGCCGCCTTGAGCATAGCGCTCGACCCATCCACCGCCACAACTCGTTCGACGAAGGGCGCGACCATGGCGGCGAAGTGCCCGGTGCCGCAACCGAGGTCGCCTACCGTCCAGCCGGAGTCGAGGAGGCCCAGGAGCGGCATCAGTTCCGTCCGCTGGCCGAAGAGTTCGGTCCGTAAGCGGTCCCACTGGCCCGCCGAGGAGGAGAAAAACTCCTGCGATCGGCTCTGCCGGCGGGCCAGCACGACCCCCACCCGCTCGGCGTCCCGGGCGGTTGCCGAGGAGGCCGCGAGCTCGTCCCGAACCACTTGCCAGAGCCGCCGGCCCGAGGGTTCTAACTCCTGCAGGGCCATCTGGTAACGGTTGCTGGCCCCGTCAGCCCGGGCCGCTACCCAACCCTCATCGGCCAGGATCTTGAGGTGCCGGCTCACCGTGGACTGCGGCAGCTGCAGCACCGAACAGAGCTCTGAAACCGTCAACTCATGTCGCTCCAGCACGAACAGCAACCGGCCGCGGGTGGCGTCGGCCAGGGCGTTAAGTCGGGCGACGATGGTGGGGCGGATAGCCTTCTTCATATAATCCGTATATCCGGATTTAAAGATAGTCACTTGCGCCGGTGGATGCAAGAGTCGGCCAGGACCCGCGATCTCGGGCAGATCCTATGACGGCACGGAGCGCTCGGAGAGCGCAGTGGCGGGGTTCTCGAGGGCGCCGTAGGTTAGCCGAGTGCGCTCCCTCCTGGTGTCCTTCCCGATTGCGGTGGTCTTCGCGCTCGCCCTGCCCTTCACTGCGCGTGTCGGACCGACAAGGGAAAAGAGCGTCCCGTTGTCTTGCGAAGGAACCGACAACGGTCGCACCGGCGCCGATCCTGGCCTCTACTGCATCGAGCTGGTTTCCACGCCCGACCTGGTCGACGCCGGCGGGGTCGTGGAGCTGCTGCCCGCACCGTCTCCTTTCACACTGTCGGTCTCGGCCGAGGGGCACCAGCGAAGCGACCTGACCTTCAGGATCGCGGGTCTTCCCGACCCTGCGTCGCTCGGGGACTACACGGCGTACGTCGCGTGGGTGACTCCACCGAGTCTCACTCCCATGATCCGGCTGGGCCAGGTTGGGAATGGAGAGGTGCGGCTCGGGCCGGTGGCGCTGGACAAGTTTCTGGTGCTGGTCAGCGCGGAGTCGGTCGCGACGGTGCGGACTCGGCTCGGCCGACTAGTGCTCCGGGGGAACTCGCCGAGCGGTCTGATGGTCGGGCACGGGCCGAGTATGCTGCCCCCGCAACCGGTGCCGCGGGATCACGGCCATGAGCATGGGCAGGGCGGTTGGGTCATGCCGCCGATGCATTGGGCGGCGCCGACGATGATCCCCGGACTGGAAGCGGTGCGGCCTCAGGCGCAGCCGTTCCTGCCGGGGACCGGACCGGATGGCGAGGCACTGTCCCGGGGGGTCCCCCATCGAATCGTTGACCTCGCGGATGGCGATACGCTCACCCTGGAGGCGGCGAGGACTCGGCGCACGATCAAGGGCCGGTCCCTCCTGATGTATGCCTTCAACGGCCAGATTCCGGGACCGCTCATCCGGGTACCAGAAGGCGCGACGATCGTCGTGGACCTGATCAATCATCTCGATCTGCCGACGTCCGTGCACTGGCACGGTGTCAGACTGGACAACCGTTTCGATGGCGTCCCCGGTCTCACCCAGCAGCCGGTGCCGCCCGGCGGGCGATTCCGGTACCGGGTCCGTTTCCCGGATCCCGGGATCTACTGGTACCATCCGCATCTTCGGGAGGACATTGAGCAGGACCTGGGCCTCTACGGCAACATCCTGGTGCGTCCGGTCGCCGCGGGGTCTGCCGGCCCGGGCATTCGCGAACTCGCGCTTACGCTGGACGACATCCTCCTCGGCGAGGAGGGCCCGGTCCCCTGGGGCGCGGAGACCCCGACCCACGCCCTGATGGGCCGATTCGGTAATGTCTTCCTGGTGAACGGAGAACCCGACTATCGGTTGTCGGTGAGGCAGGGCGAGGTGGTGCGCTTCTACTTCACGAATGTATCGAACGTGCGGACCTACAACCTCTCGTTCGATGGAGCTCGGATGAAGCTCATCGGGTCCGACGGAGGCCGGTTCGAACGGGAAGAGTGGGTGAACAGTGTGGTCATAGCGCCCGCCGAGCGGTACGTCGTCGAGGCCCGGTTCGAACGCTCCGGCGTCGCCCCGCTCCTCAACCAGGTCATGGCGATCAATCACCTTGCTGGCACTTTTGTCCCCGAGGTCGACACCCTGGGCCTGATACAGGTGTCAGCCGGCCCCGAACGGCCCGATTCGGGGTCATTGTTCGCAACCCTTCGAGAGAACCGGGACGTCGAGGCGGAACTGGAACCCTATCGAGCCTGGCTTGACCGGCCTCCCGATCGCCAGTTGCTCCTGACCCTCCGCACCCGGGGACTGCCCTTCGGCCTGGAGCAGTTGCTGCGCCTGGATACCGCATACGTGAATCCGGTCGAGTGGAGCGGCACCATGCCCATGATGGACTGGCTGAGCACCGGTGAAGAGGCGGAGTGGATCCTCCGCGATCCGGCCACCGGTCGCGAGAACATGGACATCGACTGGCGTTTCCCCCGGGGTGCCCGGATCAAGATCCGCCTGATCAACGACCGCCACACGCTGCATGCCATGCAGCACCCGATCCATCTCCACGGTCAGCGTTTCCTGGTCCTGGCCCGGAACGGCGTGCCACTCGACAACCTGGTCTGGAAGGACACCGTGCTGGTGCCGGCCGGGTCGGTGACGGATATTCTGGTCGAGATGTCGAACCCGGGTCGCTGGATGATCCACTGCCATATCGCGGAGCACCTCGAGTCGGGGATGCACGCGATGTTCCTCGTCGACTAGCTCAGTCAGGAGATCCCGATGCGTGTCCCCATCATGCTCGCGTTGACCCTCGGTCTTCCCGCCGGTTCCCTGCCCGCGCAGGACGTCGCTTTGACCCACGTGCGGGTTATCGACGGCACCGGGGCGCCTCCGGCCGAGGATCAGACCATCCTGATTCAGCGCGACCGGATCCTGGCGGTGGGCCCCGCACCGCAGCTCGAGGTTCCGGTCGGCGCGATGGTCATGGATTTCACGGGCCACACCGTGATTCCTGGCATCGTGGGATTGCACGACCACACCTTTTATACCACCAGCCAGCGCTCGGTTCAGCTTAACTCGACCGCGCCCCGGCTTTACCTGGCGAGCGGCGTCACCACGGTGCGTACCACCGGCAGCATGTCGCCCTACAGCGAGATCAACCTCAAGCGGATGATCGAGCTGCGCCGGATTCCGGGTCCCCGGATGTACATCACCGGTCCCTACCTCACGGGACCGACCGGGACCGGCGGCATGCACCAGCTCCTGACCGAAGAGGATGCCCGACGAGTGGTGGACTACTGGGCGGAGGAAGGGGCGACCTGGCTCAAGTTCTATACGACGGTA
>JBGPJS010000338.1:0-4906 GCA_041485505.1 Gemmatimonadota bacterium
GCAGGTCCGGGTCGGGCCACGGTGCGGTGTAGAGCTGCCGCGCGATGGCATCCTCGTCGATGTCCGCGGGGTCGAGTCGTCCGGCCACGGCCTCCTCCGCCAGCCGGCGGGCGGCCCGAGTAATCTCGGCGCGGGAGCTGTAGGAAATACAGATGTTGAGGTCGAGCGAGGTGCAGCCGGCGGTCTCCTCCATGAGATGATCCACCGCACGCCGCGCGGCAGGGCTCAGTCGGTCCAGATCGCCGAGGAAGCGGACCGCTACCCCCTGGGAACGAAGCTCGGCCAGCTCCCGGGCGATGTATTCCTGGAGGAGTCCCATCAGGGCATCGATCTCGTCGGCCGGCCGCTGCCAGTTCTCCTGGCTGAACGCGAAGAGCGTGAGCACTTCGACGCCGGCCTGCAAGGCCCCCTCCACGACCTCTCGCACGGATTTCATGCCGGCTTGATGGCCGAACGGGCGCGGCAGGGCCCGTCCTTTGGCCCAGCGCCCATTGCCGTCCATAATGATCGCAATATGGGCCGGCACTGCGCCATGCACCTTGATCTGCCGGAGCAGGTCGGCGCTCATCGGCTCAGACTTCCATGATCTCCGCCTCTTTGGCGGCGATCAGCTGGTCGATCTGTTTGATATGCTCATCGGTGACCTTCTGCAGTTCCTTCTCGCCCCGCGTCTTCTCGTCCTCCGGGACCTTCTCCGCCTTCTTGATCTTGGCGTGCGCCTCGCCCCGGGCATGCCGCACCGCCACTTTCCCTTCTTCGGCCAGCTTGTGCATCAGCTTGACCAGCTCCTTGCGGCGCTCCTCGTTCAACGCCGGAATCGGTACCCGGATCAGCCCGCCCTGGTTGGCCGGGTTGAGACCAAGATCGGAGTCGCGGATGGCCTTCTCGATGGCCTGAGACAGCGACTTGTCGAAGGGCTGCACCGTCAGCAGCCGCGGCTCTGGCGCGGAAACCAGACCGACCTGGTTGAGCGGCACCACGCTGCCGTAGGCCTCGACCCGCACCAGATCGAGCAGCTGGGTGCTGGCCTTGCCGCTCCGGATGGTGCTGAACTCGCGGCGGGTATTCTCCACCGCCTTGTGCATCAACTCGCGGGCATGCTTGACGAATTCGGGGATGGTGGTCATCGGACGATGGTCCCCACCGGCTCCCCTCGAAGAACGCGATCGAGGTTGCCAGGCTGGTTCATGTTGAAGACGACGATCGGAAGGTTGTTGGACTTGCAGAGCCCAAAGGCGTTGGCGTCCATGACTTCGTATCCCTTGACCAGGGCGTTCTGGAAGGTCAGTTCTGGAATGAACCGGGCCTTCGGATCCTTCTTGGGATCAGCGGTGAAGATGCCGTCGACGCCGGTCCCCTTGAGGATGACCTCCGCCTCGATCTCCAGGGCGCGAAGGACCCCGGCGGTGTCGGTGGAAAAATAGGGGTTTCCCGTCCCGCCGGCGAAGATCACCAGCCGACCCTTCTCCATGTGCCGAAGGGCCCGGCGCCGGATGTAGGGTTCGGCCAGCGATTCCATCCGAATGGCGGTCATCACCCGGGTGTTGACCTCTTTGCGCTCGAGAATGTCCTGGACCGCCAGGGCGTTGATGACCGTGGCGAGCATACCCATGTAGTCGGCGGACACCCGGTCCAGCCCTTCACGGCTGGCGCTGGTGCCGCGCAGGATGTTGCCGCCGCCCACCACGAGAGAAAGCTGGACGCCCCGCGCATGGACCTGCTTGATCTCATCGGCGAGGGCTTCGACCACTTTGTAGTCCAGGCCAAATCCCTTGTCGCCCGCGAGGGCCTCACCGGAAAGCTTGAGCAGCGCCCGGGCGTAGGGCTTCCGGCTCACGCTTCGCCAACCTTGAAGCGGACAAACCGCTTCACGCTGATGGCCCCCCCCGTCTGCTTGGCTGCTTCTTTCACCAGGTCAGCGACCGTCTTGCTGTCGTCCCTGACAAACGGCTGTCCCAGCAGGGTCCGCTCCCCGAGGAACTTCCGGATCTTCCCGTCCACGATCTTGGCCCGGATGTTCTCCGGCTTCCCCTCGGCGGCCACCTGCTCCTCGGCGATCCGGCGCTCCCGGGCGACCACCTCGGCCGGGATGTCGGACTCACCCACAGCCATGGGATCGGCCGAGGCGATATGCAGCGCCAGCTCCTTCGCCAGCGCGGTGAGGACAGCACCCCCGGGGCCTTCGACTTCGATCAGTACACCGGTCTGCCCGGTGAAGTGGAGGTAGTGTCCTACCGCGCCGGCCGCCTGCTCGAACCGGGCGACCCGCTTGAGGGCCATGGCCTCGCCGGTCTTGCCGGAGACCTCCTTGACGATATCTACCACGGTCTTGCCCCGGAACGCCTGGCCATCGAGCGCGCTACCGGGGTGGCTGCCCATGGGGGCGTGCTGCAGTGCGTGCTTCGCCAGATCCTTCGCGAGCGCGATGAAGTCATCGGTCCGGGCCACGAAATCGGTCTCGCAGTTGAGCTCGATCATGGCGGCGGTCTGGCCGGTCCCCGAGGTCTCGATGACCACCAGCCCCTGGGAGGCGCTCCGATCGGCCCGCCTCTCGGCCTTGGCGATGCCCTTCTTGCGCAGGAGTTCCCCGGCCTTGTCGAGATCGCCCTGCGCCTCCTCGAGCGCGGCCTTGCAATCCATCATTCCGGCGCCGGTACGGGCCCGGAGTTCAGCAATCAACTTGGGAGTAACCGTTATTGTCGGCATGGTGCTTCGACTCGAGTGTGGATAGTGAAACCGCCGCCCACGGCCGGGAACAGGCCACGGGCAGCGGGGAAATGTAAGGGGGCCGTCTGGGCACCCGGTGTTGGCCTGACCGCCCGAATTACGCTTCGGCTTCGCCGGTCGCGACCGGCGCCGCAGCTTCGCCCTCGTCGTCGTGCTTGAGGCGGGCCGCGATGGCCTCCGGCTTGGGCCGCCGCTTGCGGCGGGGGCGGCGCTTGCGCCGGTCGCCCTCGGCGTCGCCTTCGGTGCCAGCGTCGGTGCTGTAGGTCTCGGCCTCGACGTCCTCCACCACCTCGCGGATTGGCATCTGGGTCCGGGCTTCCTTGATGACGTCGCAGAGTGCGTTGGTAATCAGGGAGACCGCCCGAATGGCGTCGTCGTTGCCGGGGATCGGCACCGTGATGACGTCCGGGTCGGCGTTGGTGTCCACGATGGCCACGACCGGGATCCCCAGCTTGTTGGCCTCGGCGACCGCGATCTTCTCTTTCTTGGCGTCCACCACGAACAGGGCGCCAGGGAGCCGCGCCATCAGCTTGATCCCCTCGAGGTTGCGCGCCAGCTTCTCGCGCTCCCGCTCGAAGAGCAGCTTTTCCTTCTTGGTATAGTTCTCGAAGTCCCCGTCCTGGCTGCCCTGCTCCAGCTCGCGGAGCCGGCGGATCTGCTTCTTGATCGTCTGAAAGTTGGTCAGCATGCCGCCCAGCCACCGTTCCGTCACGTAGAAGGCGCCGGCGTCGGCCGCTTCGGCCTGCACGATGGCCTTGAGCTGCTTCTTGGTGCAGACGAACAGCACCCCGTCACCCTTGAGGATGATGCTCTTCAGCAGTTCCTGAGCCTTCTGGATCTGGCGGAGGGTCTTCTGCAGGTCGATGATGTAGATGCCGGAACGTTCGGCAAAAATGAACCGGCGCATCTTGGGATTCCACCGGCGGGTCTGGTGGCCGAAATGAACCCCGGCTTCGAGCAGGTCCTGCAGCTGTGGCTGTGCCATGCGCGATCGGTGATCCCGTCTGTTTTGAGGGTTGGACGTCCGCCGCGTTCGTCTCGTCAGCGAACCCCGTTGCCAGAGCACCCCGCTGACGATCCCGCGACGTGCTGGGTGGGGCCGGCCCGGAGGCCTGCCCCCACTGAGTTTATCGCTTACTGAACTGGAACCGCTTCCGGGCGCCGGGCCGGCCCGGCTTCTTCCGCTCCACCGCGCGCGGATCCCGCGTCAGCAGGCCCGCCGTCCGCAATTTCCCACGGTGCATCGCGTCCGCCTCGACCAGGGCCCGGGCAATCGCGTGTCGGAGCGCACCGGCCTGACCCGACTGACCACCACCGTTCACGTGGGCCTTTACGTCGAACGCGCCAAGGGTGTCCGTGGCCGAGAACGACTGCTGGATGTGCTGGACCAGGGAGGGACGGGGGAAGTAATCTCCCAGGGTCCGGCCGTTCACGTCCCACTTGCCGGTGCCGGGGGTGAGATACACCCGGGCGACACTGGTCTTGCGGCGGCCGACGGCCTGCCAGCGAAATTCGGGCTTGCCGCTCATGCATTTACCTTGGCCGGTGTGAGAGAATACGCGGCCGGCCGCTGGGCCGCGTGGGGATGCTCGGCACCGGCATACACCTTGAGCTTGCCCCGCAGATGCTGTTTGGCCAGTGAGTTCTTGGGAAGCATACCGAAGACGGCCTTCTCGATGACCCGGTCGGGATGTTTGGCCAAGAGATTCTTGACCGGCGTGTAGCGCTCGTGGCCCATGTAGCCGGTGTGCCGGAAGTATTGCTTCTGTTCCAGCTTGCGCCCGGTCAGGGCCACCTTGGCCGCGTTGATGACGATGACGAAATCTCCGCCGTCCATGTGAGGCGTGAAGGTCGGCTTGTGCTTGCCGCGAATGAGCTGGGCCACCTGGCTGGCCAAACGCCCGAGGGGCACCCCGGTCGCGTCGACCAGGTGCCAGTCGTGGTGGAGATCAGCGGGCGTGGCGGAAAAGGTTTTCATCGAGCAGACAGCCTCGGCTCTAGAGTCAGTCGCTAAAGTGCACAGACTCAAAACTTAGCCCGTGCTAAAGGGTTAGGTCAAGAGGGCAGATGGGCAGATGGGCAGATGGCAGATGGGCAGATGGGCAGATGGGCAGATGGGCAGATGGGCAGATGGGCAGATGGGCAGATGGGCAGATGGGCAGATGGGCAGATGGGCAGA
>JBGPJS010000339.1:0-4887 GCA_041485505.1 Gemmatimonadota bacterium
ACGAAAAGGTGAAGCGCGCCGTGGAGCTCTCCATGGAGAAGTACTGCTCGGTCGCCCGGGTGCTGGAGCGGACCGCCGCGATCACCTACACCTATTCGGTGGAGCCCGCCCCGGCATGAGTGAAGCGCCCCGCCACTTCGAGACCATCGCAATCCGTACCCAGGTGCCCACCTCAGGGGAGCGCGAGCATGCGGTACCGCTATTCCTGACTTCAAGCTTCGTCTTCGAGAGTGCGGAGCAGGCCCGGGCCCTCTTCGCCGACGAGCTCCCGGGCAACATCTACAGCCGCTACTCCAATCCGAACACCGACGAGTTTGTGCGCAAGCTCTGTCTGCTTGAGGGGGCCGAGGACGGGATCGCGACCGCCTCAGGGATGGCGGCGGTGTTCGTGGTCATGGCGTCGCTGCTCAAGACGGGAGACCACATTCTGGCCTGCCGCTCGCTCTTCGGCTCCACTCACCAGATCCTGACCCGGCTCTTCCCCCGCTGGGGGATCTCCCACAGCTATGCCGACATCGCCAATCCGGAGCAGTGGCCTTCCCTGATCCAGCCCAGCACCCGGCTCATCTTCGTCGAGACCCCCTCCAATCCCGGACTCGATCTGGTGGACCTCCAATGGCTCGGCGCGCTGGCCCGGGAACGGGGGATTCCTCTGGTGGTGGACAACTGCTTCACCACTCCATACCTGCAGCAGCCGATCCGCTATGGGGCGGATCTGGTGGTCCACTCCGCCACCAAGTATCTGGATGGTCAGGGTCGCACGCTCGGCGGCGCCATCCTCGGCCCCGCCAAGCTCATCGCCGAGACCAGGTTTTTCGCCCGGCACACCGGTCCGTCACTCAGTCCGTTCAACGCCTGGGTCCTCTCCAAGAGTCTGGAGACACTCACCGTGCGGATGGACCGTCACTGCGCCAACGCCCTGGCGCTGGCTCGGCACTTCGAGGGACACCGTGACCTCGAAGCGGTGCGGTATCCGTTCCTGCCCTCGCACCCCCAGTACCAGCTGGCGCGACGACAGATGAGTCAGGGGGGCGGCATCGTCGTGCTGGTGGTGAAGGGAGGATTGGAACGGAGCCGGCGGTTCCTCGACGCGGTCCGCCTGATGTCGCACAGCCCCAACCTGGGCGATACCCGCACCATCGTGACCCATCCGAGTTCGACCACCCACTCGAAGCTCACCGAGGAGGAACGTCTCCGGGTGGGGATCGTCCCCGGGCTGATCCGGATTTCGGTGGGACTCGAACACGTGGACGATGTGATCGCCGATGTCGAGCAGGCGCTCGCGGCCTCAGGCTGAGAGGACAAAAGTTGATCGCCCTTCTGGCTGGAGCGCTGCTGCTTCGCTTCTGGCTCCCGTCGCCGGTGCCGGCGGCGGCTGCGGCGTGGCTGGCCACTCAGTCGGATTCGACCCCGATCAATATCTACGCGAAGGCCGGAGCGGGGATGCTGTCCCCCGTCGCCAAGGCCGCCCTCCCGCGAGTGTACGTGCCGCTCACTCTGGCGGACAGCGTAGTGGTGATCGACCCCTCGAGCTACCAGGTGGTGCGCCTCTTCTCCACGGGCAAGCTGCCCCAGCACGTGGTGCCCTCCTATGACCTCAAGACCCTGTGGGTGACCAACGATCGGGGTAACAGCCTCACGCCGATCGATCCCGCGACCGGCGAGGAGGGGCCGATAGTGCCGGTCGAGGATCCTTACAATCTCTACTTCACGCCCGACGGTCGTTACGCGATCGTCGTCGCCGAGCGCCTGGAGCAGCTCGACTTTCGGGAAGCCGGTACCATGCGCTTCCGTTTCTCCATCCCGGTGGAGTGCAAGGGTGTCGACCACATGGAGTTCACCGCGGACGGCCGCTACCTGCTCGCGACTTGCGAGTTCTCGGGCCAACTGGTGAAGGTCGATCTGGTCGACCGGAAGGTAGTGGGGTATCTGCTGCTCGATCCGGAAGGCCTGGGCGAGCGTGCCATGCCGCAGGACATCCGGTCCTCACCAGACGGAAGCACGTTCTTCGTGGCCGACATGATGGCCAACGGGGTCTTCCTGGTGGACCCGGTGGGGTTTATCCGGACCGGATTCATCGCGACGGGGAAGGGGGCGCATGGTCTCTATCCCAGCCGCGATGGCCGGCTTCTCTATGTGGCCAACCGGGGCTGGAATACGGTCGTGGGAGGACCGCACGGTCCCGGAAGCGTCTCAGTGATCGACCCGGCTGTGCGGCGGGTCGTCGCCACCTGGCCGGTGCCGAGGGGTGGAAGCCCTGACATGGGAAACCTCACCGCCGACGGCAAGGAGCTCTGGCTCTCGGGCCGCTACGACGATGAGGTCTACGTCTTCGATACGGTCCGGGGACGCCTGACCCACCGGATCAAGGTCGGAAGCGGTCCCCATGGTCTCACGGTGTGGCCGCAACCGGGGAGATATTCGTTGGGACACACGGGGAATATGCGTTGAACCCACCGGTCCCGGTCGGAGATTGGAAGACCGTGGCTCCAGCATTCGCCAATCCGCCAATCCGCCAATCCCTCAATCCCCCAATCCCCCAATCCACTGTGCCCTGGGTCACAGGCTCTCAGGGCCTCGGCATAGCAGCTTGAGTCCACACCGAAACATGGAGCTGTCATGCGAGCTGCCCATGCCTGTCTGGGAACTCTTGTCGTGTCCGTGCTCCTGGCGGCACCACTCCTGGCACAAACCAAGTCGACGGCGACGCCGGGTGGACAGGGGAAGTTCTGGATTGGCGTCGGCGCCGGCGGCGCCTCGGCCCGGGTTTCCTGTGATGCTTGCAAGGATCCGCGGAGAACCGGTTTCTCGGGATACGCCCGGCTGGGAACCCGAGCGGGTCGCCACCTGCTCCTCGGCGCCGAAGGGAATGGGTGGTACAAGAGGGAGAATGGGATCCGGTTCCAGCTCTACGCGCTGGACGCCGTGGCCTTTCTCTATGCCGGACCCAAGCGGGGGTTGTATTTGAAGGCGGGAGCCGGGGCGATGTTCTACGTCGCCAAGGACACCGTGGACAAGTTCACCGCAACTGTACCCCACGTGCAGATCGGGCTGGGGTATGATCTTCCGCTGGGACCGAGCTTCTGGCTCACTCCCTATGCCAACTTCCAGGCGACCTGGAAGGGCCAGCTCAAGTTCAATGGGGCCGATGTACAAGGCGGGAGCAACACCCACATCAGCGTGATCCAGATTGGCATCGGAATGACGTGGCACTGAGGGCACGGCGATACGACGGTACGGCCCCCCCGGAGCGTCGAACCGACCGACCGCCAAACTTTCGAACGTCAACATCTGATGCACTCACTCCCGGGTGACCGGCATCACGGACGCCTCTCGATTCAAGCGCAAGCTTGAGCCGACCGCTTCCACCATTACTTCACGGCGACGCCTTTGTCCCGGTCTCACGGCCGGCGGGCCTGCATTCCGTTGATTCAGGAGGATATTCATGGCGCTGACACTCCGGCACCTCAGGCGGTTCGCCCCCTTGGCCCTGGCACCCCAGGCGCTTTTCCTGGCCGGCTGCGGGGCCGATTACAGCGCCCCCCCCATCCCACCGGTAGCGACGGGACCGAGTGCCGCCTATAGCACCTGGACCCCGGGGCCCCACGACACCTGCACGCAGCAGATCCACGATACCTACTCGACGGTGGGTCCTGACGGAAAGCTCTATCCGACCTGGCATCCCCCGATCGACCCCGCCACCGGATGCAGCTTCGGGCACGATCACGGACGGGATCCCAGCGGCTCGAACCTGTTCAGGGACGTCGGGCCGCTTCCCCTGGGCTACGCCAACGAGCAGCTGGATCTGTACGATCCGACCGGCAGCCGGCACGAAGACCACTTCGGCCACAAGGTCGAGTGGGAGAACGGGATTCAACTCCACTACGGGAGCGGGCTCGCGGGCTCCGTGCTCTCGGTGACCTGCGACATCTTAACCAAGCTGCACCAGGGCACCCACTCCAAGGATGCCTTCACTAACAATCTCCACGAGCTGATCTATCACATGCGCTGCACGGATGGCGTCGAGCTGCACGTGACGATCATGGCGGCGATCGGCAAGGCCGGGGAATTCACTCCCACCTGCGGTAACACACCGGTCTTCGTGGGCCCGCCCACGCCGGCCAATTCGCCCGATGGCGGCGGCCAGCGGGTCATTCCCGACCGGACCTGCGTCGACCAGTTCGTGCTGGTGGCGCCCGGCCTCCACTCCGACTTCGGGAACGGCATTCATGAGAGCTGGCAGACCTCCAACAACATCCAGCGGGAGGACGGCCACAGCCTCGCCTTCTTCAACCCCTATTACCAAGTGAACGCGCCGGCCCGGTTCTACGATCCCGCCGCGGTCAACATCACGGGCTACAGCGTGGCCGCCTGCTTCGAGACTGAGGCCAACGGGGATCGCGCCTCCGGAAGTCTCTGTGACCAGTCCACCAACAACGGGGCGATCACCACGCCCCTGGCCTACGACGACCCGCAGTCGGCCTTCAACGGGGTCAAGCGGTTCGTGGACATCAACTCGACGGTCATTCGCAACTCGGCTGGCCCCACCGTCTGGTACACCGACCCCTTCGGCAAGCACGGCCGGACCTCCCCGTTTACCGGGTCGATCCGGCAGTTCATCGCGAAGGTGGACAACAGTTCAATCAACGGGAACGGGCCGGGACTGGGGTTCAACCGGTCCTACGGGGCGCCGTCGTCGCATGCGCCGAATTAGGGATTGAGGGATTGAGGGATTGAGGGATCTCCCAATCCCTCAATTCCTATCGAGTATTTCCCGCACGTTTGCCAGCAGGTCCTTGGCCGTCCAGGGCTTGTGCAGGAAGGGTGTGTCTTCCGCCAGGGTATCGGCGCTCTGCAGGTCCCACGAGGTATAGCCGCTGGTGAAGA
>JBGPJS010000340.1:0-4877 GCA_041485505.1 Gemmatimonadota bacterium
GAGAAGCTTCCGGATCTTCGTATCGTGATTCGGATCGGGGCCGAGGAGACCCCCGGAATGTACCGCTTCGCGGACATTCCCGCGTTGGCCGGGGATGAACACAGGGAGCACCTGGCCAGACTTGCCGGAGAGCTTCAGTTCGATGACCCGATCAATGTCCAGTTCACGAGCGGAACAACCGGACGTCCCAAAGGCGCAACACTCACTCACCACAATCTTTTGAACAACAGCTTTTTCATCGGCGAAGCCATGCGGCTTACCGAACGGGATCGGACCTGCATACCGGTGCCCTTGTACCACTGCTTTGGCATGTGCCACGGCAACCTGGCCACTCTCACCCACGGCGGTACCATGGTTTACCCCGCTGAGGCCTTTGACCCCGTGAGCGTCCTCGAAACCGTTGAGGCGGAAAAATGCACCGTCCTGCACGGCGTTCCAACGATGTTCATTCTCGAGCTCGACCACCCTGATTTCAAGAAGTACGATATCTCGTCTCTTCGGACCGGCGCGATGGGAGGCACGCCCTGTCCCATAGAGGTCATGCGCCGCGTGGTGAGTGAGATGAATATGAAGGAGGTCACGATCACCTACGGGATGACCGAAACGAGCCCGATAACTTTTCAAAGCTCCGCGGACGAATCCCTGGAGCGGCGGGTAACGTCTGTGGGACCCGTCCATCCCCACGTAGAGGCCAAGATCATCGATGCCAGCGGCCGAATCGTCCCCGTGGGAGTGCAGGGTGAACTCCTAATCAGGGGCTACTGCGTCATGCTCGGTTACTGGAAAGACCCGGAGCGAACAGCCGAGGCCATAGACGAGGCTGGGTGGATGCACACCGGGGACCTCGCCACGATAGACGAGGACGGGTACTGCAAGATCGTTGGACGCTGTAAGGACATGGTGATCCGCGCCGGCGAGAACATCTACCCCCGGGAGGTCGAGGAATTCCTCTACACCATCGCCGGAGTGAGCGATGCCCAGGTCATCGGGGTGCCGAGCCCGCAATATGGTGAGGAGGTCATGGCGTGGATCAAGGTCCGCGATGGTACCGTTCTCACCGAAGCCGAGCTGGTCGCCGCTTGCCACGGAAGGATCGCGACCTTCAAGATTCCCCGGTATTGGAAATTCGTGGATACCTTTCCGATGACGGTGACCGGCAAGATCCAGAAGTTCCGAATGCGGGAGGCGGCGGCGGAAGAGCTTCTCTCAGGACATTGAAGCAAAGGAAGGCCACAGATGAACACCCTCCCGTTCTTCCGCGTTCATCCGCGGCCAGTCGTGATTGCCGCGGCGCTGATCGTAATGGCGTGCCCCGCGGCACTCGAAGGGCAGGACACCGAGAAGTTCACCGAGCGGGCCAAACGCGCCGGGGAGGTACTCTCGGAGTTGCTTTCGGTTCCGGATCGCTCTCCTCCCGAAGGCCTGCTGCGGGAAGCCACTTGTATCGCGGTCGTCCCCGGCGTGGTACAGGCGGGACTCGGCATCGGCGGACGGGCCGGGTTCGGCGTGGCCAGCTGCCGGCACGGTGCCGGATGGAGTGCGCCCACCTTCGTGGGCCTCAAGGGGGGGAGCGTGGGGTTCCAGATCGGTGGCCAGGCGGCGGATGTGGTGCTCGTCTTCGTTAATCAGAATGCCCCCCGCACCATCGCCGCCTCGGGCTTCAACATCGGCGGGCAGGTCTCGGTGGCGGCCGGGCCGGTCGGCCGCAACCTGAGCGCCGAGACCGACTATCGCGCCCGGGCGGAGATCTACTCCTACTCCAAGACCAAGGGGCTCTTTGCGGGGATCAGCCTGGCGGGCACCAAGTGGGAGATCGACACCAAGGCCAACGAAGAGGTCTACGGCAGCACATTGAAAAGAGGCGACAAGGACAAGAACGGTATCGCCGCGCTGCTGTCGACCGACGGTGCGTCGGCACCAGCCCTGTTGCAGCCGTTTCTGATCGCGCTCGGCAAGCTCGTCCCTGAGTACTCGTCGCCTTAGCGGACCTGACCCCGAGCCAGCGCTGCACCGCTCCGTGACCCTCGGCCCTCCGCGTTTTCATGGTGAGACGTTGAATCGTGCCCAAGTTCCCGAGTAGCCGCTTCCCTCCCGGCTTCTTCGACCTGCCGAAGGACGCGGGGGAGACCCTCCCCCTCGAGATCATCGACGAGTGGACCCGGAGCACCCAGACCCGCGAGGTCGCCCGGGCCATCCTGGGCCCACGGACCCTGCGCGGCATCGTGGTCAGCTCGGACGCCGCCGGGCTGACCCGGCTCACCCGCGAGCGTTCCCTGATCGAGATCCTGGCGTTGATCAATCGACCCAAGGAGCTGGTGCACGCCTTCGGTTCGGCGATCGGAGGCAGGAGTGTCGGGGTCTGGGCGGCCGACAACACCCAGATGTTCTACGGAGAATGGATCGACCCGGCGCGCGTGGTAAGCCTCCTGCTCACGGTGCTCGAACGGGTAGCGTATGAGAGCGGCGTCGGTATCGGCCTTTGCGCCCACGCCGGCGAGTTCTACGAGCTGGCCGGTGGTGTCTACGGTCCCGACGCCGATCGGGTCGAGATCATCGCCGAGGAACATACCGAGGCGGGTGAGCTGGTCCTGACCGATGCGCTGATCGCGCGGCTGCCGGCGGACCACGCCTTCCCGCTCCGCAAGCGAGAAGACTTGGCGGCGGGGTTCGGTGCGGTCTTTCGAGTGACCGCTGGCCCGACGTTGCCCGAGGTAGAGCCCACTGAGTTCCGCTATCCGCTTCCCTTCACCGAAGATTTTTACACCGGCCTCGGCACCTATCAGCGCACCCGGCGGGAATCGCTGGTGCCGCGCCCGGCCTATCAGGACCTGGCGGTGGTACTTCTCGAGCGGGAACGGGAGGACACGGATGTTCCCGAGGTGGCGGCGCTGAACGATTTGGCCCTCGCCGCCGCCGCGAAGCGGATCGGGGCCGCGCTGCTCTCGCAGGTCGACGGCGCGGAGATCAAGACCTCGGGTCAGATCGGGCTCTACAGCTTCCCGCAGTGTGACACCGCGGTGGCATTTGCCCGCGGTTTCCGCGCGGCCCTGGCGGACCAGGGGATTCAATGCCGCATCGGGATCGACGTTGGCCGTGTGCTGCTCTTCGAGCTGGGGCATAACAGCCGGGATGTAGCGGGGTCACCGGTGAATATTGCGTCCAAGCTGGCACAGGATTGCGGTACCTTCGGCGGAATTTATCTGAGTGAGACGGCCGCGGAGCGGTCTCGGGTAAAGAGTGAGGCCCGGCACCACGCCTTCGAGGTCTCGGGGCTTACGGTGAGCGCGTACGAGATCTGAGAAGAAGGGAACTGTTTGCCACGGATGACACCGAAAACGCCCGGATCTTTCTGAATCAGGGAACCTTCTTCCCCTGGAAGACAACCATCAACTGTTGCTGGTCTGTGAGGCTGGTCTCGAAACGCGAGGATAGATCCGTGTCATCCGGGCGTTTCCGTGGCATCCGTGGCAGGCAGTTGCCGAACCCGCTCCTGGCTAGATTCCTCCTTCTCCAATTCAAGGCCATTCGATGGCGTTCCTCCCCCGGCTTCGTCCAAGTATCGTGGCGCTCGGCTGCTTTCTCATCATGGCCGCCCCGACGGCGCGCGCACAGGCCCCCACCTTTGACTTCGACCGGCTGCAACAGGAGACCGTCTCACTCCTCCAGGAGTACCTCCGCATCGACACCTCCAATCCGCCCGGGAATGAGATCCTGACCGCGCGCTGGCTCAAGGAGGTCCTGGCCCGGGAAGGGATCGAAGGGGAGATCCTGGACACCCTGGAGCTCCCCGCCGGCCGCGCCAACTTCTACGCCCGCCTCAAAGGCGACGGTTCGAAGAAGGCCATCGCCCTGGTGCACCACATGGATGTGGTCCCGGTCTCGCCGCAGTACTGGTCGGTGGATGCCTTCGCCGGCACCGTGAAGGACGGCTATCTCTACGGTCGCGGGACGCTGGACATGAAAGGGCACGGTATCATCCAGCTCATGGCCCTGGTCGCCATGAAGCGCGCCGGTGTTCCGCTTACCCGCGACCTCGTCTTCATCGCCAACGCCGACGAGGAGACCGATGGGCTCGGCACCATCACATTCGTCCAGCGGCACCCGGACCTGCTGGCCGATGTCGAGTATCTCCTGACCGAAGACGGCGACTCGCGGATCGTGAACGGGAAGGTGCAGTGGTTCGGCATCAACGTCGGCGAAAAGCGACCCTACTGGCAGCGGATGCTGGTCTCTGGGAAGACTTCGCACGGCTCGGTCCCCACTCCGGACAATCCCGTCCCCCGGCTGGCCCGGGCCATCGCACGGGTGGCGGCATGGGAGACTCCGGTCCGAGTCACCCCCGCCATCGACCGCTACTTCAAGGCCCAGGCGACGACCATGGCCGGCGAGTACCGTGCCTGGATGGCCGATCTGAAGAAGGCCCTGAGCATCCCCCGCGCCCGCGCCTGGGTTTTGAGCGATCCCGAACGAAACGCACTGCTTCGGAATACCGTCACCCCGACCGTCCTCACCGGCTCCAACAAGACCAACACCATTCCACCTGAGGCTTCCGCGGAGCTGGACATCCGCCTGCTGCCGGACGTGGATACCCTGGGGTTCAGGAAGGAACTGGTGCGGATCATTGGAGACAGTGGAATAAAGCTGACGACCATCGGCGATGTCCCACCCCGCTTCGATGCACCGCTCGACACCAAGCTCTTCCACGCCATCGAGCAGGTGGTGGGAGAGATGCTTCCCGGCGCGCCGGTCGCGACCACGGTCAGCACCGGCGCCTCCGATCGGCCGGTCTACGCCTCGGCGGGCATCATCTGCTACGGGCTGGACCCTTACCTGGTGGAGTACTCGGACATGATGCAAGGCGTGCACGGCAACGACGA
>JBGPJS010000341.1:0-4864 GCA_041485505.1 Gemmatimonadota bacterium
GCGCTCGACTGCCAGGGGAATGAGGTGATCCTGCCCAGCTCAACCACCATGCCCCTGCCCACCAATCCACCGGCTCGGCTGATTCAGTACGTGCTCATCGCTGCGAGCGAAGTACTGGCTGATTCCCGCGTTGTCGAAGCCTGGCAGCTCACTCTTGCCGTCGAGGATCCTGCCCTCGGCCACGTGCGGCGCAAAGGCCGCTGCCAACCCTGCGGCACCGCCCACGGCGTTCCGCTCGGGCGCCTCCGGTGGACCCGGAAGCACTGGCGCCTGGACCCTCGCTACCGACGGTGCCGGGTACTCGACTAAGGTGGGCACGGCAATAGTCGCCCGGCCAGCCACCTGACCCGCTCATGCAGCCGGCGGGCCGGACCGGCCTTGGGCGCCCGGCGTGGCCGACCCTCCCGACCCGCGCGGCGGAGGCGTAGGTTGACTCGGAATCTGATCTTGCGCCTGCACCTGCAGCGGGCCGCTACCCGTTCTTCTACCGTCCTAGCGGATGGAACCGATGAGCGACGCTAACATCAATCCATTTCTGGGTGAGCTAGCAACTTTGGAACGCCAGATCAACGAGACCCATCAGTACATTCGCCACACCTTTCAAATACTGGTTACTTGGTTCACCGTCTTTATCAGCATCAACTACGCAAGCATGGGCTGGCTTGCCAAGGATGAGACCCACACTCGCGGGCTCTTGATCATCATCGCGATCATGTTCATCACCCAGAACGCACTCGGTATTTCCGCGATAGTCGCTATCCGGCAGTACATGCAACTCGCGAACGCCAAGCTGCGCCGCTATGAGGAGGAGGCAGCCGCCCTCGCCAACCGCGCGGCCCCCGCACCGGTTATCGATACCGGAATGCCGATAGAACTGTATCCTCGTGTCTTGAATCTCATGAAGTGGGGTCTTGTATCCATTCTCGTTGCCTGGCTCCTGCTTCCTATTCCATTTTACTGGTCCCCGTAGAAGTGGGGCAACCCAGCCAGCGCTTGCAAACGGCATTCGCTCCGGACGGGGCGTCCTGCCGGCCGCCCCCCTGCCCGCCCTCGGGAGCGTAAGTTTAGCCCAACCTTGAGTTGCGCCTCACCTCGAACCCGGGCGCTCGCCGACCGATGACTCCTGCCTCCTTGGGGCCATGACTCCTACCCGTCGCTCCTGGTCTCCTGCTCTCCTGCTCGGTCTGATCCTGGGACCCGGCCTCTCCTCGGCCGGCTGGGCCCAGGTGTCCCCCCCGCCCGGCACCGCCCCCGTCGAGGACGCCTTACAGCACTACAGCCTCCTGGTCGCGAAGATGGCCAATGATAGTATCGCGGCCATGTATACCGCCGATGGCGAGCTGGCGGGGCCGGGGCAACCCCCGGTCGTCGGGCCGGCCGCGATTCAAGCCTTCCTGCAGTCCTTCGCGGCGTATCGCGTCCTGACCGAACGGATGACGTCCGACAGCATCACCGTTCAGGGTGACACCGCGTTTCAGTCCGGTCGCTGGTGGCAGCAGGTCATAATCCCGGCCGGGGATACGGTCGCGGTCCATGGGGGCTTCAGCGCCCAGTGGCTTCGGGACTCGGCCGGGGAGTGGCACCTCCGGCGAATGGCAGCCAGGCCCGGCGACGGGGCGACAGAGCGGGCCAACTAGCGCCCGCAGATCTCAGTCGCTTCGGACGCGAGGCGCCCGGCGCGGCCACCCCTCACCCTAAGCGCGGTTAAAGCGTAGGTTACCTCGGTTGCTTCATCCTCGGTTCTCGCCTCACCCTGCTACCAGGAGGCCCCATGAAACTCCCGTTCTGGTCCCTTCTCGGCCTATGCACGACAACCGCATGTGTCCACCAGGTCAATCCCACGGTCACGCCCGCGAAGATCCCACCAGTCGCACCCCCGATCCAGGCCCGCGCGCTGCTCCTTATCTCGCCCTCGTTCGAGGGGTACCTATCCGAGTCATCGAGCGGGGTGCACCAGTTTCGCTATCACTACGGCGAAGCGGCGACTGTAGCGCTGTCCGAGCTGGTTACTCAGTCGTTTTCGGCCACCGAGATCAGGCATCTGACAGATGTCGAAGTGCTCCCGTTGCTGGCTGGTCCGGCGGACACGTCACAAGCAGACGTCCTGCTGGTGCCCGCCTTTGAAAGCGCGGGGGCCCGCGAGCGATTCTTGGACATCGTGGCAGAGGTGAAACTTCGCCTGAACGCCCGTTCCTTGCGTACCGGGACCATTTTCACGTGGGTGACCTTGGGTGGCACCGCCCGAGTGGTCAGCTCCCGCGGGGGCCTCACCGGCTCGGCGCTCGAAGAGGCCCTGAGCGCCATGAGCGATTCTCTGGCAGCTCATCGCACGGAGTTGGAGGCAGCCAGCCCTGCCCCGTAGTCCGGGGCCGGCCAACCTGCGCTGGCAGGCAGAGCGCGTGGCGGAAGCGTAGGTTACTCGGGACCTGAGGTTGCCCCTGCACCTGAGGCGCGGGCGTTAGGACGACATCCCGCGGATCGATTTGGTGTGTTTTCCTCCAAGGCATTACCTTTTGACAATCGACCCTTCGATCGAGGTTCGCCGTGCCGTTGACGCCCGACCAACTCCAAGCCGAGCTCCTCAACCTGCCGCCCTCTGTCCGTGCCCGATTGGCCGAGGCCCTTCTGGAAAGCCTGGAGGAGGCCGATGCCGAACATGACCTCGCTTGGGCCGCGGAGACTGAGCGGCGCTACCAAGAGCTGAAAGCCGGTGTCGTCAAAGGGATCTCGGCCGAAGAGGCCTTTGCCAAGGCCCATGCTCGACTGAATGACGCCCGTTGACTTTCACCCTCTTGCCGACCAGGAACTCACCGCCGTAGCCCAGTACTATGAACGGCAGGCGGTCGGCCTCGGGAGTGAGTTTCTGACCGAAGCGGAGACCACCAAGGCCTTTCTGCAGCAATTTCCGGGTGCAGGCCGTCTCTTGCCGCACGGCAGTCGCCGGGTTTCGATGCACCGATTTCCTTATCATTTCATCTACCGGATTGACCCCGACCGGCTGTTGGTTCTCGCGGTCGCTCATCATCGACGCCGTCCCGGCTACTGGGCCGGCCGCGTCTGAGGGCCGTAGCGGGCGAACAGTCGATTGGAGTCGACAGGTGCTCCGGACCAAGCACCTGCGCGTCTTCCCTCCCCTACCGCGCGGCGGAAGCGTAGGTTTACTCTGACTTGAGGTTGCTCGGCCCTCCCCCTGAGGCACTGGCGCTGGGCAGTACGCAATATGCTTGCTGTCAGCGGGAAGGATTCCGATGTCCACCCTCACGACCCCTTCGGACGGTGCCGCCGAGACCGACCGGCGGCGGCATACCCGAGCCAGCTTTGCGCCCACCCGCCGGCCGGTCCTCCATCTGCCGGACGGCCGGCACCCGGTGCTTGATGTTTCGCTCAGCGGCCTCCGGATCCGGCACGTCGATCCGGTGCGGCCCGAGTTCGGGGCCCGGATTGCCGGCACCCTGGAGTTCAGCGACAACAGCCCCCCGCTGCCGTTGGAAGGGACGGTGGTGCGGGTCCAGGCGGCCGACGTCTCGATCACCTGTGCCGACGGGGCGCTACCCGCCACCTGGGTACTCCAGGAGGTGGCCATCGCCCACGACCACCGGGAAGGGTGATCGGCCAAGCCTGGCGGAGTACAAAACGAGGCGCAAGTGGTGAGTAGTGACAATTGAGAGAGGGCACTATGACCTCGTGGCTGACCTTCGTGGTGATCGGCATTCTAGGCGGCATTGCCGCCGGCCTCTTCGGTGTCGGGGGCGGCATCGTGATCGTTCCTGCCCTGATTTACTGGGCGGGCTTTACCCAGCACAAGGCGACCGGCACCAGCCTGGCCGTACTGCTTCCACCCATAGGCCTGGCGGCGGCCTTTGAGTACTATCGCCATGGCAACGTTGATGTCCGAGCAGCCCTCATCCTGGCCCTGGCCATGTTCGTCGGGAGTTGGATCGGCGCCTACTTCGCCAACCAGATCAAGGGACCCCAACTCCGCCTCGCCTTTGGACTCTTTGTCTGTATCCTCGGGGTCTACCTCGTATACGGTGCCTGTCGGCGCCTCGGCTGGATCTAGTCGCTGGAACTGGCACCCGACGGCGCTGTACTCTATGCCCCTCCCAACGAACAACCGCTCAGCCGGAACCTCTGTCGAAGACCGACCGTGGCAGAGGGTGCCGAGCTGAGTGGAGACCTTCCAGGCGACGAATGCCTGCCAAGATGCCGGCATAAGGCGATTGGGATAAGACGCGTGAGACCGACTGGAACCAAGATGTGTTAGGACAGCCGATAAGCGTCTGCAGGTGAATTGGTAGTTAGGTGGCTCCGATAGGACTCGGGCAGGCAGCCAACCCGGACTACCCATGAACGATGTTCTAGCTGTCCTGACTGAGATAAACCAGCGCGCTTGGAGCCTGCTCCAGGACGCTGTCAACGATCTCAACGTCGACGAGCTCAACTGGCGCCCGCTCCCACAGGGCAATACTATCAACATTATCGTGAGACATCTCCGGATTGAGGCACAGTGGCACCTCGACAGTCTGCAGCGCGGAGCCGCGATGCCATCCGATACCCCGTCTCTTCAAAAGGCCATCGACGCCATCCCCCTCGACTTCCCAGGCAACATCGCCAAACTGGAGGCGCTTTACACAGCCTTTCGCGATCTTCTCCGGACTGGAACGCTTCAGAGCTTGCAAGAGCGTACGGTGGCCGCCTATGGCCGCGCCGCGTTGGCTCCAGGCTCAGCGCACCTCCTGGGATACCATCAGGCGATGCATGTGGCCACCCACTGCGGCCAGATTCGGACCATTCGCAACCTCTACCGAAAGACTCGGGGTGAGCCAGCACGGTTCTTTCCTGAGAACCCAACGTTTCCACGAGA
>JBGPJS010000342.1:0-4856 GCA_041485505.1 Gemmatimonadota bacterium
CTACGTCGTGGGTGGGGATGTCGGAGGGCTCTCCCAGGCGCTCGAGGTCTACGATCCGACGACCGACCGGTGGGAGACATTGGCACCGATGCCGACCGCCCGATTCAGCTTCGGGGTCCAGGCGGTCAACGGAATCCTCTACGCTATCAGCGGCAACATCAACGGCGCAGGGACGGGCGTTGTAGAGGCCTATGACCCCAAGACCGACCGCTGGACGACGAAGGCGCCCATCCCTTCGCTACGGGCCGATTTTGCCTCAGGCGTGGTCAAGGGCGTCGTGTACGTCGTGGGTGGGAACGGTGGCGCGACCGTGGGCACGGTCGAGGTCTACGATCCCACCACCGACGCATGGACGACAAAGGCCCCGATCACACCGCGGTTTTCTCACACCGGGGCGGTGCTCGGCAATCTGCTCTACGTCATGGGTGGGTTCTACGGCAGCGGCCTCGTTGCGGACGTCGAGGCCTACGATCCCGCGACCGATAGCTGGTCCACCAGGGCACAGCTCCCGACGCCCCGGGCCAACCTCGTCACCGGCGTAATCAACGGAGTCATCTACGCCGTGGGTGGCAACACCCCGAACGGCGCCTCGGTCGCAACCGTCGAGGGCTATCAACCGTGAGCCTCACCCCCCGGCCCCCTCTCCACTGCGTGGACAGGGGGCGCAGTTCCCATTCAACCCAGGAGGAGAGTATGGAACCGACGAAAGCCCGCGTCACCGATAAGGTCGAGGATCTGGCCGAAAAGGCGATCAAGCCGGAGCAGGCCGAGCAAGTCCGCGGTGGTCGGGCCGGCGGCGACGACGATGACCTGGAGGAGCTGCAGGTGCAGCGTAAGGCCAAGTGAGGATTCGGGATTCAGGATTCGGGATTCGGGCCAGCTGTTGGTGCTCCTGAATCTTGAATCCTGACTCCCGAATCCCGCATCCCGAGGAGCGCGATAGGAGTACCCCGGAACCCGGAACTCGGAACCCGGAACTGGGTTCTCATGTGGACAGACTATGCAGCGCACCGTATAATAATTCCAGCTGCTCGCAGCCCCCTTGTCGGGCCAGGTCGAGTCCTGCGTCGCCACGCATCACCCTCCTACCCTTACCGAGGTGCTCCCGCCGCCACCGGCCGAATGCCGCGATGGTCTCGTCGGCCGGTCCTACGAGTTCCTATATCGGAGGTCCTCCATGCGCAGCCAGCCCCGTGTTCTCCGTCGCAACCTTCTCGTACTCGGCGGCACCCTCATCGCTGCCTGCAGCGACAACGACAACTTCGTCACCAGCCCGCCGACCTTCACACCCGCTCCCGTCGTCAGCTTCACGGCCCTCAAGACCGCCCTGGCTGCCGCCCGGGCCGATACCAATGGCGGATTCAACCTCGACATGTGGGCGACGGTAGTGGACCGGAGCGGCGTGGTCGTTGCGGTGGTCTTTACCGGCGCCGCGGAAGGCGATCAGTGGCCCGGCAGCCGGGTCATCTCGGCGCAGAAGGCCAACACCGCGAATGCGTTCAGTTTGCCCGGCCTGGCGCTCTCCACCGCCAACCTGTACGCCGCCACCCAGCCCGGCGGCAGCCTGTTCGGCCTCCAGGAAGCCAACCCGACCAACGAGGATGCGGCCTACGGCGGCAACGCGGCTGACTATGGGACCACCAGCGACTACATGGTCGGGAAGCGGATCGGAGGGACCAACGTTTTCGGCGGCGGCCTGGCGCTCTACGATGCGAACGGAACCATCGTCGGGGGACTGGGCGTCAGCGGTGACGCCTCTTGCGCCGACCACAACATTTCCTGGCGGGTGCGGCACCAGCTCCAACTCGACTACGTGCCGGGGGGTGTAGCCGATGCCGGCGTGGACGACAACATCATCTACGACATGCAAAGCGGCACCAGCACGAGCGGCTTTGGCCACCCGGAGTGCTCGCCCGCGGCCACCGCGATCGGCAACATTCTTTCTACCGCACTGCCAGTCCGATAAGTGAGGATTCTGGATTCAGGATTCAGGAGTCAGGAGTCGGCCGGAATCCTTTCCGTCCCTCCCGAATCCCGAATCCTGACTCCCCTCTAAGAGGATTCAGGATTCTGGAGTCAGGATTCAGGGAGAATCTTGACTCCCGAATCCCTCTTAACTCGGTCGGAAGAGGTTGCCGAGCTCAAGAGTGAACGGCTCCGTCGCTCCGGCGGGATGCCAGACGACCCGATCTCGTTCGAACACCGGAAACCGCCCGTTGGGGGTCCAGACCTCAACAGTGTGCTGCTCGCCGTCCACGATCCAGTACAGCGGCACCCGCTCCTCCTGGTACCGCCGCCGCTTGGTGAACCGATCGGCGCGGGCGCTGGACGGACTCAGCACCTCGACCGCCAGGAGGAGGGTGCGGACCTGCTTCCACTCCAGGGTCCGGGCCTCCTCCGGGGGAATCACGAAGACATCCGGCTGCAGCAGATCGTCCTCACCCCAGGAGATATCGGCCGGAGACGAGAGCACCACGCCGACCGGCTCCCGGCGCAGATACTGGTCCAGCGCGACGCTGAGTCGGAGCACCAGCTGCTGGTGCCAGAGACGGGGGGCCGGCGTCACCAGCAGCTCCCCGTGGACCACCTCGTAACGCTGTCCGTCGTCGGGCAGGGCGCGGACCATGTCGGCGGTGTAGTAGATCGGGGCTGACATACCCATACTATGGGTTCCTCGGCACTGAGAGGGCAAGGGGGAGGCATGCCCGAATTTGAAGGCCCGACCCCAGGCAACCGGCATCGAAAACGCCCGCGAGCGGTGCCCCTCTGCTTCTGTCATTGCGAGGGTCCGGGCGCTTGCGCCCGGCCCGTGGCAATCTCGATCCCACCTGCGATGGTCGCTTCGCTCCCGATCTGCCTCACCCCCCGGCCCCCTCTCCACTGTGTGGAGAGGGGGGGCTACTCGACCGATGGATGTCGGGACGCACGGCGTCGACGTTGGTCCTGAATGACCTTCGGGGACCGGCGCGATGGGCGGTGGCTGTTATCATGACGAGGCCCCGTTTCCACTGCGTGAATAGGCGAGGAGCCGACAGATCAGATCATGATTGCCCCCTCTCCAGCTCTGCTGGAGAGGGGGTAGGGGGTGAGGCAGAATGCTCTCGAATCCCGAATCCTGACTCCCGAATCCTTCTCTCCTAGTGATCCGAGGGGCTCGCTCTGAACTCCACCAGTTCAGCGCTGGCCTCGGCTACGGTGCCGGGAGGTGCATGGGGGAAGCTCAGGATGCCCAGGTGAAGTACGACGGGGACATTCTCATGGCGATTACGCCTTAGAACCAAGCATAACCTGGGCCCGAGGAGGCTTGGCAGTCACCTCGAGGTCACGGAGCGGCAGACCTGTTGGGTAGTCGGTGCGGCATGGCTCGCGGGCTGTAGGGCGCGCCGTTCCAGTCAGCGAATCACAATAGTCTTCCGCCAGAGTTCCCTTCCGATCTGCGCGCCATAGAAAACATGCGAACCATCAACGCTGAACCGTATCGACGCAATGTCTACACCATCCAGCATCGGTCCGGTGACTCCATTCACAGTGACGCCGTACTTCGTGCGGCCAGGGATCGGACCACCCTTGTCGGAAAAGCCTGAGGCAAAGCAGTATGCCAGCGACCTTCCGTCGGGGCCGAATGTTGGGCTCCAAGCAGCTTCGTGTTCGGCGCTTCGACCGTTTCCAAGAACTGTAGAAACAATGAACGCATGACCAGCGGCATGTGCCACGTATGCGTAATCCTTCCCATTCGCGCTGTAAACGAAATCAGCAACCTCGTCAAAGGCCGGTCCCTCCTTGCCGGCAATCAAGTAGAATTCCTTCTCGCCTCGCCATCCATGATAGGTGATAGACTTGCTGTCTGGAGAGAACACAATAGGGTCAAGAAATGTGATTGGTGGGGAGAAGGCCGGCTCGATCCGCTTGTGGTCAAGCGTCACAAACTGCCTCCCTCCAGAGGTGGCCCAGTACGCCAACCGTCTTCCATCAGGACTGAACGTCAGACTCCCTACTGAGCCGAAAACAGGACCCTTGCCAAGTCTCGGTGCGATGACATGCGAATCGCCTAGTGGGGTACTGACACTATACGCCACCGTTCGTCCGTCGGGGCTAAATCTGAATTGCTGGATCTCAACGTCCTTGACGGTCGCTCTTCGCTGGCCATTTATCACGATGGCGGAGCCTCGCGCGCTTCTAGCGACGTAGGCAACGTCCGCACCCTTGTCACTGAACACAGGCTCCCCAACCTCTTCAAACAGCGGTCCCCTCTTACCGTCCACAATCACCGCCTGACTGCTTCCTACCTCAACCTTGTAGGCAACTCTGCTGCCATCTGGGCTAATTACTACATCAAAGGGTCCTCCGCTTGTCACCATCGGTACTCGATCAAGAATCACGTCGTTGAGCACCCGATAGTACTCGCCCGCAGAGTATCCGAGGTAGGCGACTTTCTCGCCATCTGCGCTAAAGGTCAGAGAGTTGACCGGGGTGAATACAACGGCCGGAATCGTGCCGAGAAGTTTGTCCGCGGGGTTAGCCTGTGACCATGCCCTAGGTAGTGGCAGTAGCAGAACGAGTAGAGCGGACAAGAAGCGGCACGGCAGTAGTAGTCGTCCACCGCCAGAGTAGAGCACCGCTGTTGCGAGATGCGTTGGCATAAGGGGCGTCCTGAGCCTCTGGCAAACCGGAGTGTCCATTGGGGCTGCGCGTGCTCAGTACGGATTCTAGCTGGGCTTACGCGTCCAGCGCGGCTGCGGCTGAGATTTGGATTGGCTGGACGGCTCGGTCGCCGGGCCCGCGGCAATCTCGACCCCACCTGCGACGGTGGCTTCGTTCCCGATCTGCCTCATCCCCCGGCCTCACTCCAGGGCGTC
>JBGPJS010000343.1:0-4839 GCA_041485505.1 Gemmatimonadota bacterium
CCGGACGCGACCTGGCGCAGGCCTGCCGGGACCACTACTCCCGTCCGGTCAGCTTCGTGCTCTGGGTGCTCTGCGAGATCGCCATCGCGGCCTGCGACCTGGCTGAGGTGATCGGGTCGGCGATTGCGCTCGAGCTCTTGTTCGGGATCCCGCTGCTCTGGGGTGTTTGCCTCACGGCGCTGGATGTGTTGCTCATCCTCCTGCTGCAACACAAGGGGTTCCGCTACCTCGAGGCGCTGGTGATCGCGCTGGTGGTGATCATCGGGATCTGTTTCGGGGTGGAGCTGCTGCTGGCCCAGCCGATGCTGCACCAGGTCGCCGCTGGGTTGATTCCCCGGCCGGAGATCGTGACCAATCCCGCGATGCTCTATATCGCCATCGGTATTCTCGGCGCCACCGTCATGCCCCACAACCTCTACCTGCACTCGGCCATCGTGCAGACCCGCAACATCGGCCCCGACGAGGCCAGTAAGCGGGAGGCGGTACGGTACGCTTCCATCGATTCCACCTTGGCGCTGTTCTTCGCCTTCTTCATCAATGCGGCCATCCTGGTGCTGGCTTCCGCGACCTTCCATACCACCGGGCACCAGGATGTGGCCGACATCGGCAACGCCTACCAGCTTCTTTCCCCTCTGCTTGGCACCGCGGCGGCCAGCACCCTCTTCGCGCTGGCGCTCCTGGCCTCAGGCCAGAACTCGACCATCACCGGAACTCTCGCCGGGCAGATCGTGATGGAGGGGTTTCTGGATATCCGCCTCCCTCCGTGGCTCCGGCGGCTGATCACCCGCCTCATTGCCATCATACCCGCGGTCATCGTGACCGCCCTCTACGGAGAGAAGGGCACCGGCCAGCTGCTGATCCTCAGTCAGGTGATCCTGAGCCTGCAGCTCACCTTCGCCGTGGTGCCGCTGGTGCTCTTCACGGGCCAGAAATCGAAAATGGGCCGCTTTGCCAACGGCCCCGCCCTCGCGGCGACCACCTGGCTGGTCACCACGGCGATCATCGGGTTGAATGGGTGGTTGTTGGTGGGGATCTTCCGGGGGTGGTTGGGATAGGAGAAAGTGCTGAGTGCTGAGTGCTGCGGCTCTGGCTGAGGTCCATGTCCCACTGCCCTGCGCCGGGCACACAGCAGGCAGCACCTAGCACCTAGCACCTAGCACCTAGTGGTCATTCTCCCCCTGCGCTTTCCGCATTGCCGCCAGCTTGCGATCGCGCTTTTCCCGCTGTTCTGGAGACTGCCCCGCGTAGGTCTTCTCAATCGCCTTGATGAGGCGCTTCTGGTCCTCGCCCTCCAGCTTCTGCCAGTCGGCCAGGTGGCCCCACAGCGTCTCGTAATCCCCCAGTGCCCGCGCGAGATACATCTCGGCTCCGGACTCGCCCGCCGCGAGGTGATGAGTCAGGTGGGGCCCCGCCGCCGCCCAGCCCAGAGCCGGCCCCATGGCCACCGCGGCATCCACATCGTCCACATCCAGGACGCCTTGTAACACCAGATGAATGCACTCCCGCCAGACCGCCGCTTGGATCCTCCCGATCGCGTGGCCCGGCAACTCCTTCTTGAGCACGATCGGTACCTGGCCCAGGAGCTGGAGCCAGAAGCGCACGTCCTCGACGCAGGCGGGATCGGTCCGCGGTCCGGGCACCACCTCCACTAACGGCACCAGCTCGACCGGGGTGAGCGGGTGCGCCACCATGAGCCGCTCCGGGCGTCGGAGGCGAGCGCAGAGGGCGCTGGGCTGGATCCCGCTGGCGCTGCTGGTGACAATTGCGGCGAGCCGGGAAACCTGCTCCACCTGTTCCAGCAGTTTCTGTTTGAGGTGGAGATCTTCGGGGGCGGCCTCGATGATCCAGTCGGCGTCGGTGACGGTCTGCAGCAGGCTCCGTCCGACTCGCATGAGGTCGAGGCTCTCGCCTACCCGCGCCTGATCGGTTCGGCCCAGCCGGGTCAGCATCTCCACCCGCTCGGCGATATTCTCCGAGGCCCTCTGCAGGATCTCCGACTCGGCGTCGTAGATAGCCACCGGCCAGCCCGCGCTGACCGCCAAGGCGGCCCAGCCGCGTCCAATCTCGCCTGCGCCGATGATCGCTACTCTCGGTGTTTCGAACCTGGTCATGCCGGTCCCCCCCGTCAGAGTCGCGTCGGTGAAGGCAAGCTTAGGATAATATTCAACCGGTCCCGGGGCCACCCGTCCGGCCCCGATCCCGAACCCGGAGTCATGAAGTGGCGGCGTCCTTTCTTCCCGGCCGGAACCCGCAGACCTTCGAAGTGGGGTCGTAGTGCGGACCCGCTGGTGGTGGGTGCTGTCCCTGATGTTGTCAGCAACGCCGGCCCGGGCTCAACTCCCTGGTGTGGCCTTGGAGCAGCGGCTAGCCCAGGCACTCGGCGCCCGGGTCGGGGACACTCTGGTCGTATCCGGTTCGGCCGAGGCGGCGGGAGACCGCGTCGTCGTGACCGCCCTCTACCAGCCCGCCGCCGATCCCGCTGCGATCACCCGCGGTGAGTTCCGACTCCGCATGCACCTCCCCGACCTGGCCCGCCTGCTCGGTACCCCGGACCGGGTAGACCGGTTCGGCGTTGCCCTCGCCCCCGGCGCCCGGGCCGACAGCGCGGCCGCCGAGTTCAACCGGATCGCCTTCGGCTTCCGGGCCTATTCCTCCCGGGAGATCGCGTCCCAGTCCTCCCAGACCTTTCAAGTGGTGAGCCGGTTCCACCGGGCCATTGCGGTCATTTCGATCGTGGCGAGCGCGGTTTTCCTGCTCTGCATCATGCTGCTCAAGGTTGAGGAGCGCCGCCTGGATGCCGCCGTGATGCGCTTCGTCGGAGTCCGCCGGCGCACCATCTTCGGTGCCCTGCTCCTGGAGGCGAGTCTGGTGGCAGGGTTAGGATCTGTCGCGGGGGTGATCCTGGCGGAAGCGGCGGGCGCCATCACCAACGCCTACTATCAGAGGTTCTTTCATACCAGCCTGATCTTTTCGCTCATCACGCCGGGCATCGTGCTCTTCAGCGTCGGGCTCTCGCTGCTGCTCGGTCTCGCAGCGGGGTCGCTGGCCGCGCTGAGACTGGTGCGGACCCGCCCCCTCGTCCTGTGGGGGAGGGGATGAAGAAAACGGGCAGTGAGCACCGCTTACCGCTTGCTACCTTTCGCGGCCTCCTCCGCCACCCGGCGCGCACGGTCCTGTCTCTGCTCGGCATCGCCGTCACCGCCGCGCTCCTGCTCGACATGGTCATGTTGAGTGGGGGGATTGAGCATTCGTTCGAGCGACTGCTGCGGGGCCGCGGGTTCCAGATCCGGCTCTCGCCCAAGGGGACGCTCCCGTTCGACACCGAGGCGACGATGCCCGGTGTAACCGGGTTGCTCGATCGGCTCCGTCAGGATCCCGATGTCGAAGCCGCGGGCGCGGTGGTGGGCGCCTCGGTCTTTGCCCGGCGGGGGGACACGCTGGTGACGCTTTTCGGCTATGGAGTCGATCCGGCGGCGCAGGCCATCTACCAGACCGAGGTAGGAGAGGATCTCGCGCCGGGCGATACCGTCGGAATCCTTCTCAGCCAGGCCGCGTCACGGCTGATCGGTGCCGGTCCGGGTGCCACCGTGATATTGGTATCCCGGCTCGATCCCCAGGTGGCGGTGGCCGCGGTTGAACGACGACTGGTGGTCCGTGGCATCGTACGCTGGCTGTTCGATTACCCGGGACAGCCGTCGGTCGGGACCGCCGTATCCACGATGCAGACGCTGGCCCACCTGCGGGCCGAAGATCGGGCCTCCGAGGCGGTGGTGAAGGTGAGAAACGAATCCTCGGTCGGGCGGGTCGCGGCCCGATTGATCGCGGATCTTCCCCAGGTGGAGGTGACCAGCGTCGCGAGTCTGGTAGCGCGCTTCCGCGAACGCCTGGTCTACTTCCGCCAGCTCTCCTACATCCTCGGCGCCATCAGCCTGGCGGTAGCAGTCTTGCTGGTGAGCACCCTCCTCACCGTCGGGGTGAATGAGCGGTTGGGCGAGATCGCGACCCTGCGTGCTATCGGGGTGAGCCGGGGCCGGATCGTGCGCCAAGTCATGGCCGAGGGCACCGCCCTCACGGTGATCGGATCGGCGCTCGGGATCGTGCTCGGATTGGTTACCGCGAAGTACCTCGACGGAATCCTCAAGTCATTCCCCGGGCTTCCCGCGGCGATCTCCTTCTTTGTGCCCCAACCGGGGAGGCTGACGCTGGGCGCGGCCCTGCTGCTCGTCACCGGCACCCTTGCCGGCTGCTATCCCGCGTGGGTGGCCGCGCGGGCGCCGATCGCCGCGACGCTCAGGGCGGAGGCCCCGTGAGCGTCCTCATCGCGGAGGGGTTGCGCAAGGACTATCCGATGCACGGCGAGACGGTGCACGCCCTCCGCGGCGTCTCGCTCAGTATCGAAGCGGGAGAGTACGCCGCGATTGTGGGGCCCTCGGGTTGCGGGAAGTCCACCCTGCTGCAGCTGATGGGTGGAATCGATACTCCATCGTCGGGCTGGGTCGACCTCATGGGAACCAGGCTCGAACACCTGTCTGACCGCGCCCTGACCCGCCTCCGGCTCACCCGTCTGGGATTCGTATTCCAGCGCTTTCACCTGCTGCCGGTGCTGACGGCGCGGGAGAATGTGGAGCTCCCGATGGCGGAGGCCGGAGTGTCCCGGGTCGAGCGGCGGGCACGAGCACTCGAACTACTGGATTACGTCGGGCTCGGGCGTCGCGCCAACCACCGTGCCACCCAGCTCTCCGGTGGGGAAATGCAGCGGGTGGCCATCGCGCGGGCCCTGGCCAACCGTCCCGCCCTCATCCTCGCGGACGAGCCGACTGGCGAATTGGACGCCGCCAC
>JBGPJS010000344.1:0-4823 GCA_041485505.1 Gemmatimonadota bacterium
GGCTTGAGCCCGTTTTCCTGCATATAGATGGTGCGCAGCTCGCTGGCCGGACGGAAGGTATGGGTGTCCGGGTTCACGGCGCGGCCCCAAGGGATGCTCTTGGCACCCGGGATGTGGCCGCCACGGAGCGCGCCTTCATTGGGATACTCCGGCATGTGGAGGCGCTCGCCCCGGTATTCCTCGGGGCTGCGCACGTCCACCAGCGGCTTCCGCGCCGCAACGTGGCCCAGGACCTCGTTCCGGAAAACCCGGATCCGGCGATCGTCGCGCTCGCCGACAGCAATGTTGCCGGGCGGATAGCTCGGCACGGCGGTCACCAGCTCCCGGCCCTCGTCCACCCACCGGGCCCGGCCGCCGTCCATGATGCGAAGACGGTCCAGCCCGAAGAGCCCGAAGACCCAGAAGGCGTAGGTCGCCCACCAGTTGTTCTTGTCGCCATAGACCACCACCGTGGTGTCCTGGTTGATGCCCTTGGCTCGGAGCAGCTGCTGCAGCCGGTCGCGATCGATGTAGTCGCGCAGCACCGGATCGTTCAAGTCGTTCACCCAATCGACCTTGACCGCGCCCGGGAGGTGCCCGGTTTCATACAGCAGCAGGTCCTCGTTCGACTCGACGAGGCGCACACTGGGATCGTTGAGGTGCTTGGCCACCCAGTCGGTGGAGACCAGCACCTCGGGGTGGGCATAGCCCCGCTGCTCGATCGGCGGAGCTGCTGGGGCCGGCTTCAGATTGGTCATACACTCCTCCTGGAACTGATGGGGAAAATCGAAACGGCCGCGACATCAATGGAAGCGTCGCGGCCGGCTGAATCGACGTGCAGCGATGATCAGCCCGGGGCCGCGAGGGACCGGGAGTTGGTACAGCGACCCATCGAGGGCACGAAAGATGGCTGGCTCGGTGACATTGGCGGGCCGTTCTGGTCTGAAGCCGACGGGCAAACACCGGAGGGACAAATTACGAGTCAATTGGTCGGAATGTCAAGGGATTGTGGGACTCTGGGATTGTGGGATTCAGGGATTGTGGGATTTAGGGATTCTGGGGTTGTGGGATCCAGGGATTTCAGGGATTTCAGGGATTGTGGGATTCAGAGACCCCAATCCCACAATCCCACAATCCCACAATCCCCCAATCCCCTATTCCCCCAATTCATTCATGGCGGTATCATCAAACCGCACTCACCGCCGCGCCGATCATACACCTGGACCTTTGCCGGAGATCCTATGAGCACCATGGGCTGGGCCCGGTGCACCACCAATTCGGACGTGCTACGCCGGGGCGCCTGGTATCCCGTCATCGAGGAAACCGGCGACGGTCACGTGGTGGTTCAGATGGACCAGCAGCGCCTGTCGATCAGCCGGGGGGATGTTCGGGTCCGGGCGGAACCGCCGGACCGCTGGAGCATCGTGGTCCGGACCGGCGTCATGCGGCCAACCTGGAGCGGTGTGAAGGTGGCCAATACCTACGCCGTCTGCCCGCACTGCCGGGAGCGCAAGGAATTCGACGGCAAGCCTGAGGTGCTTGAGTGTGTCCGGTGCAGGAAGACTGCGCCGGTGGATTGGTCTGAGACCTGCTGACCTAGCTGCCAGCAATCAGCCGCCATCGATTCCTGGTGCGCCCGGCACCGCTGAGCGCTGAGAGCTGATGGCTCCCCCTGTCCCACTGGTCCCTCCTGGCCCCCGCCCACCTGACGCAGCATCTTGCAGGCCGCAACCGCCCATCCGCCCTTCGGCCCATCCGCCCGCTCGCGGTTTTCACCGTCGTTACCCACCTCGCCGGACTCGCCGCGGCCTGGTACTGGCTCCGCCCCGGATCCGGACTCATCCCGCTCGCCGACCGGATGGGTTACCTCGACGGTGATCCCTGGCAGTGGAAACTCGGTTGGGGGATCTGGATGCTGTGCGCCCTCAGCCTTGCCCTCTTCATGGGAACCGCGCGGGCGGCGGCGCGAGAGCGGCACCGGCTCGCACGGCTGGCGTTCGCGCTGGCGCTCGCCGGCGCGGCGCTGGACCTCGCTTGCGATACCGGACAGGCCTTTGGTCTCCCCATGGTGGCGGCCGCGGGGACGGGTTCCCGTTTCGTCGCGATCGAGCACCTGCTTTTCCTGGGCGGCACCGTAGGCGCCAACACGATGTACGGGCTGGCCACTATCGGGCTCACCATCGCCCTGCCGCTCCCGCCCAGCCGTTCCCCGGCGGTGGCCATCACCGGAGTGGCCGCATTTCTCGGGGGGATGGTGATCACGGCGGCGGGACTCGGCGGATCGGTGCTGCTCCTGGCCTGGGCCACCGGCCCGACGGTCATCTTCTTCTGTCTCTGGACCTTCGCCGTCGCGCGGGACGCCTCGTCATGATCAAACATCGCACCTGGCATCAGCGGGTCTTTCTCGCCGCGGGAGGCTACAACATCCTCTGGGGTCTCTACTCCGTGCTGGACCCCCAGTGGCTCTTCCGTTTCGCGAAGATGCCGCCGCTCAACTATCCCGAAATCTTCGCCTGTCTCGGGATGGTGGTCGGCCTCTACGGACTGCTCTACCTCGAGGTGGCGCGGGTGCCGGAGCGGGGGTGGCTGCTCGCGGCCGTCGGGCTCATGGGCAAGATCCTCGGGCCGATCGGCCTGGCGATTCTGATTTTCCGAAAGGAATGGCCGCCGGCCAGCGCCGTCCTCTGTCTGACCAACGACCTGATCTGGTGGGTACCCTTCGGACTCTATCTCCGGGACGCGTGGCCTTCGTTCCGGAGTGAGAGGCTCACCCGGGGCTCCACCCCCCAGCATTGACAATACCGCTGGCCGCTAGGACTATTCTGCACCCCCTGCAACGCTCCTCGCCGCCCGTAGTGGTTCGTGCGGCGCGAGCGGGAGCGGTGCGCATGACTGCGCTCGGGGGCGGCCCTTCCTGGATTTGCCAGTTCTCCTTTCCATTTGACGTCCCCCCCACTCGACCGATGTGGCGTCGCGGGCGCGGCATCTCGGTGCCTGGTACTGCGCCCCGCCGCAGAACGGGGCGCTGACGCGTGCCCGAACGTCGGGAGGAGACCGGGGCCGCCGCAGCGCGGGTGATGCCTCTGGTCACCCAGATCGCGGACCTGCACCGGCAGCTCGGGGAGCGGACCCGGGCACTTCGCGCCAGCGAGGGGCGGTTTGTCAACATCATCAGCAAGAACACCGACGCCATCCTCATCATCGACCGGTTGGGTATGGTCCGTTTCGCCAACCCGGCGGCCGAACAACTCCTCGGCCAGCGCCGGGCCCGGCTCATCGGATGTCCGTTCGGCTTCCCGGTATGCACCGACGGTCCGGTCAAGCTGGAACTGAGCCCTCACCGGGACCATTCAGTCGTGGCGGAGATGCAGGTGGTGGAGACCGAATGGGAGGGGGAGCCGGCCTCGCTGGCCACTCTCCGAGACGTGACCGAGCGGGAACGGATCAGCCGCGAGCTGGGGGAGCGCGAGGCCCACTTTCGCGCCGTCTTCGACCACGCGGTGGACGCGATCCTGATCGCCGACAGCGATGGGGTCTATCGTGAGGCCAACACCGCCGCCGCCGCACTGTTCGGTCTCCCGGTGGAAGAGATTACCGGTTGTCGGATATCACAGTTCGCGCCGCCGGAGGCCCAGACGTCGGTGGAGGCGGGCTGGCAGCAGTGCCTTCGCGACGGAGCGCACCGAGGGGTCTTCAAGGTCCAGCGGCCGGACGGCACCTTGCGCCACGTGGACTATGCCGCCCGCGCCGACTTCGTCCCCGGTCGGCACCTGGTGGTCATCCGCGACATCACCGAACGGGAGGCCCTGCAGGATCGCCTCCGGCAGGCGCAAAAAATGGAAGCGGTGGGCCAGCTCACCGGCGGTATCGCCCATGACTTCAACAATCTGCTCACGGTGATCACCGCCAATTGCGACCTGATCTTGAGCCAGCTGCCGGGCGACGCGCTCGACCTGCGGGCCCAGGTCGAGGAGGTCGAGAGTGTGGCCCGACGGGGCGGGGAGATGATTCGCAAACTGCTGGCCTTCAGCCGGCGGGAAAAGCTGAAACCGCGCCCGCTTCAGCTCGGCCGCCTCCTGATGGAAATCGTCCGGGTGCTCCGCCGTATCCTCCCAGAAAACATCGAAATCCGGTTCCATGCCCAGCAGGACCTTCCGGCGGTGCGGGCCGACGCGAGTGCCGTGGAGCAGATTCTGCTCAATCTCGCCACCAATGCGCGGGACGCGATGGCGCAAGGCGGCGTGCTCAACATCGAGGGCCGCCTGACCCAGCTGGATGAGGAGCACATCCAGAAGCATGGCTGGGGTACGCCCGGCGAGTATGTCTCCTTCCAGGTCGAGGACACCGGCGACGGGATGGACGAGGAGACTCGCAAGCACATCTTCGAACCATTCTTCACCACCAAGCGCGCCGGGGCAGGCACTGGCCTCGGCATGGCCATGATCTACGGCCTGGTCAAGCAGCTCACTGGCTTCGTCGCAGTGGAGAGCGAAGTGGGGCAAGGCACCACGGTCACCGTCTATCTCCCGACTGCGGACCAGCCAGCCACCGAACCGGCGCCCCACCCGGCGCCCTCACCTCGCGGCGGGACCGAGACGATTCTGCTGGTGGAGGATGAGGAGGCCATCCGCCGGGCGGAGCAGCGGATCCTCGAACGGGAAGGCTACCGGGTGCTGGTGGCCAAGGACGGGGCGGAGGCGATGGAGATGGTCCACCAGCACCCGGGGACGATCGATCTCGTCGTCACCGACGTGGTGATGCCCCGGATGGGTGGCCGGGAATTCTCGGAGACGTTGTCTCGGGAAGGACTGCGGATCCCCCTGCTCTTCACCAGCGGCTATACC
>JBGPJS010000345.1:0-4806 GCA_041485505.1 Gemmatimonadota bacterium
CAGCCGGGCACCATACCGGATCACGGAGACGGTGTTGGCGGAGGTGGCGAGCGCGGCGTCCCGGAGAGAGGTCTCCGCGATGACGGTCCCTGGGCTCGCCGAATCGGCGATGGCCACCCCCCACCCCGACTCCCCCGGGGGAGCGCCCAGGGCATAGCAGTCCCCGCTGACATCGAGGAAGGCACGACGGATGCCGCGTCCCCGCAGCACCTCCATGGCGCGATCCAACCCGTAGCCGACCGCGATCCCGCCGAGATCAATCTGGGTGTGGGCCGTCGCCAGGGTGACGGTTCGGCCTTCGAGGCGGATCACCGCGGCGGTCACCGCGTCACGGGCCTCGGCGATTTCAGCGGCGGTGGGTTCGGTGATTCGCGGCCGGTGAAACCCCCAGGCGCACATGAGCGGCTCGACGGCGGGATTGAAAGCGCCACCGGTATAACGGCTGACCTCCAGCGCGGCAGTGAGCACCTGCGTCAGATCACCGCCCACCCGAAGCGGCCCCAGCCCGGCGCGACGATTGAGCTCACACAGATCGCTGGCGTCATCGAACAGGGAGAGCCGGGTCTCGACCCGACGCAGTTCCGCCAGCGCCGCCCCCGCCGCCTCGTAGCCGGCGTCATCGGAGTCCGCGTATAGCATCAGGTGCACCGGCTGACCCATGGCCCAGGACCAACGCTCGATGAACCGCCCCTCCCCCTCACCGCCCCGGGCGGACAGGCGGACGGGCGGGCGGGCCGACAGCGAGCCCAACCCCATTCCGAATCCGCTGACGAAATCCCTCCGGTTCATGCGGTTGGCTCGCCGGGCAGGGCCAGCTCGCGGAGGATGAGGAAGCTTTGAACGTAGAAGGTCAGTGCCATCAGAGCGCTGGAAGCCTCGAGCAGCCAGGAAAACCGCGGGTCGGCGTAACGCATGAGCCACATCGCACAGAACGAAACCAACAGGGCGACGAACGGCTCGGTCACGAGAAATCGCTTCCGTACCTCCGTAACGGATGAGCAGAGCGAGACTCCCAGCCCACTGAAGGTGAAGATCACGGCCATCGCGAACAGGTGGGTATGGGTGATGGTAAGCATTTCCCCGAACGACTTGGGGAACTGCATGGCGCCCGTCGCGGTGTCGGGATCGACGCCGCGATAGTGGCTGGTGACCCCGGAGGGGAGTAAGCGCGTAGTGTGCCAAACGAACAGGAGGGAAGTCGTGTAGCCCACGGTCTGCACGACGGTAATCCAGCGACCGAGCGTCCGGATCGGCGCGGGTAGTCTCGCCCATGTCAGCATAGGGGTCCCGATCACTGGAGACGCCCGGCCCGGTGCCACGCGGTGAGCTCCGCCAGGGCTTGGCGCACCCCGGCCGTGACTGCGTGCACACTGATCGTTGCCCCCGAGATCGAGCGGATGTCCCGTCCCACCTGCATTGGTGCCTCCACCGACTTGCCGCGGAATTGTCTGCGCCACGCTTCGTAGGCCACCTCGCCTCCATAGGGCTCTCGATACACCAGCACGTCCACGTCCCGGAGCTGGTCCGCCGGGTCGATCGCGACCAGCAGGGTGATCGGTTGATCCTTCCCGATCACGTTGCGGACACTGGCGAAGCCGAGGAGAGAGTCCGACCGGAAGAGGCGCAACACCACTGAGGTGTCCACCTGAACGCTATCCACCCGCGCACCGCTCCCGAAAATCCGGGTGATCGAGGCGGCCAGCTTGGAGGCTGGGGGAGACTGGGCGCTGAGTGAGAAGGGGAACGGGGAAAGGGGAACGGGGAACGGGAGGAGCAACAGGGCGAGGATGACAGCCCAGCCTCGCGAGCTCCGAGACCCGGCGCGCGTCCCCCGTTCCCGATTCCCGGTTCCCCGTGCCCTTGCCGGCGATGACATCAGAATTGGTATCCGATTCCCAGGCTCACCACCTGGTTCTTTCCCACGCCGGCCCGGTTCCGCCGTAACTGGTAGTCGCCCTTGAAGACCACGTTCCACACCGGCTTGTAAGCGATGCCCAAGGTGGTGATCCGGCGTGCCAGGGAAGCATCGCGCGGAGTGCCGGCCGGGACCGCCGCATGGGTGTCAAACCGCTCATGACGGACGAAGAGGTTGAGAACCTCGACGCTCGTGGGCGCGAGTGGCCGCAAGAGATTGAACGCCCCCTCGAGATATCCACCGGCGATTCGACTTCCCGCCGCCAGACCATACCGGCTGTTGATCGCCTGGGCACCGCCGAGGTGGATGGTGGCCGCCTCGCCCCGGAAATGGAATGCGCCAATGTCATAACGGGCATCGGCCGCCAGCACCGCCACCGGATTTTCAAAGGTCCCGGTGCCGAGCACTGAGTCCTGATTGGCCGTCCCGCCGTACCAGAAGGCCGCGCCCAATTTGAGCCCCGGCCGGCCGTACTCCACTCGCCCCGTGAGCGAGGGATTGGCGAAGCTGGCCTTCTGGCCCTCCTGGCGTCCTTCCCGAATCCCCTCGGCATCGGAAAAACCCGCGGACTTGAGGCCGTTGAGCAAATAGACCCGATAGCTCAGCCCATTGAGCAGCGGGAGGGCGCCGAGGGCACCGACGCCGATTTCGCGCCAGGTGGTGGGAATGACGTCGTGATCGAAATCCGGCCGATCCACGCCGTTGAAAGCAGGCGGCTCGTGGGTCTCGTTGAGAATGCCGATCGGCACCAGGACCAAGCCGGCGCGAAGGGTGAATGGCGCCCCCAGGCGGTAATCCAGGTAGGCCTGCTCCACCGCCACCTCCCCAGCCGGCGAACCGTTCTCGACCCTGGCATCCTCGACCTCGAGCTCGGACCGGAGGCTAATCTTGTCGTTGAAGGCATGGGCGAGGTACACCACGAATCGGGTGAGATTGACCTCAGCGGGAGTCCTCGGGCCCGACCGATTGGTATAGTGAACCTCACCATAGCCACCGATGGTGGTCTTCTCTTGGGCGTAGAGGTCGTAGAGCGGCGCGAGGAGGAAGACAAGAGGGACGAGGCGGGATAGGCGCACTAGAGACCTTTGGCTGAAACTAGTTGAGAATTGTTTTCAATCGATCTCCTAGCAGTTTATTGCTAATTTGCCGGGCTGTCAACCCGAAGCGCGTTGAAGGTTTGCGTCCTCCTCGCGACCCCGGTAGAATGCCGATACACCGGAGGAACCATGGCTCATCTCCCCTTGCGGCAGCTGAAAATCCCCCCCACCACTGGCAGGTTTTACGACGAGTGGCTGGAATCCGTCGACTCGGCTCTCGCGGCGCCGGGCGCCGACTGGTACCGCGTAGCCCGCGACATCCTATTCGCGATCCATTGCCCGGGTCATAGCGATTACGACGGGATGATCGGTGATCCCAAGCTGCCGGCGCCAACCAGGGCATCGCTCCTCGCCCTCGATCCCCACAACATCACGCTCGAGCCGGAGTACTACGGCGATACCGACCCCGACCGGTTTGCCCGGGTAAAGCCCTTGCTCTGGCTCTGGCAGTCCTTCGACCGCTCACCGATGGGCGGCGGCAACGTGGACCTGGGCGTCCGCTTCCGGCGGCTGCTGGCACCGCGCATTTTCGCGCGTTGCGGGCGCAACTTCAAGTGCTTCCACTTCGTGGAATTCTCCTTCGGGTACAACCTGGAGGTGGGAGACGACGTGGTGGTCCACCGCCACGTGCTCCTCGATGACCGTGGCGGGCTCACACTGGGAGACCGGGTGAGCATCTCGGACTACGCCAACATCTACAGCCATACCCACAGCATTGTCGACCAGAAGGAGGTCATCAACGCGCGCACCGTGCTCGAGGACGATGTGCGGATCACTTACCACGCGACGATCCTCGCCGGCGTCCGGGTGGGCCGGAACGGGATGGTGGGCGCCTCCGCGGTGGCCACCAAGGACGTCCGTCCCTTCCACGTCAACGTCGGGATCCCCGCCAAGTCGGTCCGGGTGAAGCCGAATGCGCCGCCCGAAGCGTATGTGACCGAGCGGATCGGCAGTCGACCGACCGGAGAGCCGCCACGCTGAGCCTTCCGCGCCGGCTCGAAGGGCTGGCCGCATTCCTGCCGGCGGCGGCGTTCGGGGCCGCCGGAATCATCGTCTTCGCGACGGGCGCGATGTCGACGCCGCTCGCCGCCGGGCTGCTCCTCTACGGCACCCTCACCGCACTGCTGATCCGCCTCCAGCCCGGGGCCAGCCTTCCGATTCATGCGCTCACCCTGGGCGCGCTCGCCTTTCTTCCCTGGACCGCCCATCCGGCCGCGCGCTGGCTGGCACCGGTGCTCATCAGCGCGGTACTGGGCGCCTTTCTTCTCGACTTGGATGCCCTCCGCCGTCGGGGTGCAGCCGCGGATCTGGCCCGGGAGCAACTGGCGCAACAGCTCGATCGCCGGATCAACGAGCTCTTCTCACTCCAGGAGCTGAGCTACGTTCTGGGGGAATCGCTACAGCTCGACCGGATCGCCGAGCAGGTGACCCGGTACGCCCAGCGCTTCCTCCAGTCGGAGGGCGCGGTCCTCGGGCTCGTGACCGACGACGGACAGCGGCTGGTGGTTGCCGCGGCGGAGGGAACCCTCCGGCACCTGCAGGGCCAGTCGATCGTCGAGGACGAGAAGACCCTCGTCATGCAGGCGATCATGCGGGAGAAGATCGAGGTGGCGCACGGCGGCGGCGACGGACCCGTTGCGCTCATCGCCGGTGAGACCGTCCAGTCGGGCGCGGCCGCGCCGTTGCGGGCCCATGGGTTCACCATGGGCGTGCTGGCGGTGGCCGGACGGGGAAGCGGACCCTTCACGCCCGAAAACCTCTGGCTTCTCTCCACTCTCACCACCCATGTAGCGG
>JBGPJS010000346.1:0-4796 GCA_041485505.1 Gemmatimonadota bacterium
CGACTCCACCTCGAGCTCCCGCAACTCAAAAGCGAGCGCCACCCGGTCTTCCTCCGCTTCTCCCATCCCCATGATCCCGCCGCAGCAGGCTTCCATCCCGGCCGCCTTGGCTCGTCGCACCGTGGTGATCCGGTCGTCATAGTGGTGGGTGCTGCAGATCTCGGGGAAATGGCTTCGGGAGCTTTCGAGATTGTGATTGAAGCGGTCCACTCCCGCCGCGGCCAACTGCTCGGCCTGTCCTTCCTTGAGTAGTCCGAGCGAGGTGCAGACCCGGATGTTCATCTCCCTCTTGATCTGCCGGACCGCCTCACAGATCACGTCAAGCTCACGCTGGGCCGGGCCCCGGGTGCTGGTGACCATGCAGTACTTGACCGCACCCATCCGGTGGGCCTCACGGGCGCCTTCGACCAGCTGGTCGACCGTCTGCAGCTGGTACTGGTCCACCCCGGTGTGAAACCTGACCGACTGGCTGCAGAAGGCGCAGTCCTCGGGGCAGAGCCCGCTCTTGGCGTTCCGGAGCACGTGGAGCCGCACCTCTCGGCCGTGATGGCGGGCCCGCACCCGGAAGGCCGCGTGCAACACGGCGAGCAGCTCGTCGTCCGGCGAGCGCAGCACGCTGAGGGCCTGGTCGGGAGACGGCGCGTCGCCGGCGAGGGCAAGGTTGGCCAGGTGATTCCATTCCATGAAGTAGCTTCCTTAGCGGGGATTCAGGAGTCAGGAGTCGGAAATCGGGACTCAGGATTCGGGGTCCAGGAGTGAAGATCTGCGCGAGTGTTGTGGGGTCTGAATCTTGACTCCTGAATCCCGAGTCCTCTTACTGACTTCCGAATCCTGATTCCCGAATCCTCTCCCTGAATCCCGAACCTCAACCCCTGAATCCTCACTGCGGTGGATGCAGAAGAAAGATCTGCTGAATGGCGCGCAGCCTTGCCGAGAAATCCATGGTCTTCATGTCGTAGACCTCATCGTCGGCTCCGGTCAGTGCCCGCTGCGCGGCCCCATCCGGTTCCGCCAGGTGGACCTCGGTCTTCTGGATCAGCCGGAGCTCGTCGATCTTGTCGACCCCCACGCTTCCGGTGGTGTCGGACTGGATGTACACCAGCTTGTCCCCGTCGAGTTTCACCAGCTTGATGTCCCAGATGTAGTCGCCGCTGGCGAGAGTGATCTGCCAGCGGTCGGCGCTCTTCTCCTGTGCCGTCGCCGCCGCCCCCGGGAGCGTGAGCAGGGCGGCGAGCGCCAGCGCGCACGGTTTCATTGGTCGTCTCCTGATATACCTCATGGGCTGCCGGGTCTTGAGTTTGCCTCGGGGTTCAGCCACGTTTGGAACGTGGGAGGGCGTAGCTCAACTGGTAGAGCAAGAGACTTTTAATCTCTAGGTCGTGGGTTCGACTCCCACCGCCCTCATTGACGGAAAGCTAACCCGCGTCACGGCTTCGGCAACGACGGTCGCTCCTCCCCGGGCGGCCGTGTTCACTTCAGCCCACGCGCGTGTTGGGTCCCTGAGAGGAGCCACTTTCGATGGACAATGGCACCCTCGCCCTCCTGATTCCGGTACTGGCTCTCGCCATCCCGGTTGTTGCCATCGTTTTCAGCGGGCTCATCAAGCTGGCCAAGGCCCGTGCCGAAGCGGAGACCCGGGGGCTGCTGCCGGAAGCGGATGCGCGTCTCGAAGCTCTGGAGCAGGAGGTCGGTCGTTTGCGGCAGGAACTCGGGGAGACCCAGGAACGGGTCGACTTTGCGGAGCGTCTGTTGGCGCGCGGTGAGGAGAATCGACGGCTGGGGAAGGACAGCTGAGGCCGGCCTCCGGCGAGGCACGCGCCGATTCCCTCGGCCCCGGTTTGGGAGCCGAGCCCACGGAGTGGCTCAGCCCGCCAGCGCCCGCAGGTACGCCCGGATCCGCCGAGCATTGGTACCGACATCACTTCCTCCCACCCGGGATTCAGATCGTACGTCGATGCGGCTTCCCGTTGCCGCCGGTTGGACCCGGACTACCACATCGTCCTTGAAGCCGAACCAGCCGGTGGTCGCCGTCGCCTCCAGCCGACCAGCGACGGAGTCGACCGCGACAATGGCCCAGCCCATCCGCCTCGCGGCTTCGACGGCGTGGCTGAGAGCGATGGGCGGAGCTACCGGAAGTTCGAGCGGCTGGATATCGGGAAAGGCCTTCTGTTGCTGGACCGCGACCTCCGCGCCGCCGTAGACGCTGGAATTGGGTGCGTCGGCCCGGAGCGGCAGCACCGCGACGAACGCCGGCGGGTTTTCGGTATCCGTCGTGACGTCGTGAATCGGGGGAACCCGGCGCGCGATCTGAAGCCAGTAGTAGGGGACGCCTGCCGCCAGCGCGCTCAGGCCGATTGCGAGCAGCAGCACCCGCGCGTCACGCCCAAACGGCCGCCGGACGAGTAGCAGGATGATGGCGAGGGCCGCACTCGCCAGTCCGAGATAGGCCCCCCACTGGAGCACCGAGAAGCCGGTCGGAAACTGCCAGAGGCCCAGGCGGGTCCCGGGGCCGGCCAGGAGGAGAAGGGCAGCGGCGAGTGCACTCGCGGCCAGAACGGCTCGATGAAGTTTCATGGCTGCCTGTCAGAGAAGTCTCCTGAAATAGTACACCTAGTGCCCGCCGGCGTCACCGGAGTCGCGTAAGGGGACGACAATCGTTCGTAGCATACCTTCCCTCGCGGGTTTCCACCTTTGCCGCTAGCTTCCGGCCGCAGTCTTCTTCCGTATCGGGTGCCCCGGATACGCTCGGTGGGCTCATTCTGGTTCCCGCCTCCGAACTGCTCGAAAAGAACCGCTTTCATCTTGAGAGCGTAGGTCGGAGGACCCCTTCCCTTATGCCCGGCTGACTCATGAGTCACGACCACTATTATCACGCGCCCGATCTTGCCAGATTCCCTGAGATCGGCAAGGGCGCACCGGCGTTGTGGGAAAAGTTTCTCGCCTGGTATGGCGCGGTCTTTAGTGAGGGCGCCCTGTCCGAGCGCGAGAAGGCGCTCATCGCGCTAGCCGTCGCTCACACGGTCCAGTGTCCCTACTGCATCGACGCCTATTCCACTGCCTGCCTGGAGAAAGGCTCCAACGAAGAGCAGATGACCGAAGCGCTCCACGTCGCGGCGGCCATCCGGGGAGGCGCCTCGCTGGTCCACGGGATCCAGATGCGGAATCATCTCGAGAGACTGGGGATGTGAGGAGATGGATTCGGGATTCAGGATTCGGGATTCAGGAGTCGGGATTCAGGAATCGGCAGGAAGGCCGACTCCTTCTTTAATCCAGCCCTTGCTTTCTACGATGTCCCACTGAATCCATTTCTTGAATCCTGAATCCTGAATCCTGAATCCTGACTCCGATGTCCATCCTGCCCACCCTTCACAAACAGCGCCACCCGCTCGCCGACGGCTCCGCGCAGCGCGTCCGGCTGGCCGCGATCTCCCTGGCGCGGAGCTTCGGGGAATCGCTCGCGGCGGCGTCTCTTTTCCCGCTGCGTCCGACCGGACTGGACACTCTCCAGATCAATCTGGGCCGGAAGTGCAATCAGACCTGCCATCATTGTCACGTCGATGCCGGCCCCGATCGTACCGAGATGATGTCGACCGAAATTCTCGACGTCTGCCTGCGAGTTTTCCAGGATCACGACATTCCCACCCTCGACATCACCGGCGGAGCCCCCGAGTTGCACCCGGAGTTTCGCCGCCTGATCGAGGTAGCCTCCGCACTTGGCCGTCACATCATGGACCGATGCAATCTGACCATCACCCGGCTTCCCAACTATCGGTACCTGCCGGCCTTCCTGGCGGAGCACCGGGTGGAGGTCGTTGCCTCGCTCCCCTATTTCCAGGCGAAACAGACCGACGCCCAACGTGGGGAGGGAGTGTTCCAGGAGTCGATTGCCGCCCTGCGGGAATTCAACGCCGTGGGGTACGGCAGGCCGGGTGGCGATCTGATTCTCAACCTGGTGACCAACCCGGTCGGGGCGTTTCTCCCGCCCAACCAGCTGGCGGCGGAACCGGACTGGAAACTCCAGCTCCAGCGGCGCTACGGCGTTGTCTTCAATCGGCTGTACACCATCACCAACATGCCTATCAGCCGCTTCCTCGAGCACCTCGAGGAGAAGGGCCAGACCGAGGCCTACCTCAGCAAGCTGGTCCAGGCCTTCAATCCCGCGGCCGCGGCAGGGGTCATGTGCCGCAACACTCTGTCAGTGGGGTGGGATGGGACGCTCTACGACTGTGACTTCAACCAGATGCTGGATCTTCCGGTCGGGGCCGGCGCCGGTCGCAACCTCCTCGACTTCGACCTCGGCAGGCTGACTCGCCGCGAGATCGTCATCGGTCCCCATTGCTTCGGCTGTACTGCGGGGTCGGGCTCGAGTTGTGGCGGTGCGGTCACCGGTTAGGTTCTCCCTCCCGTCCTTCCCGCTTCCCCTACCGTCCTCGCCCCCACCCTGCCACATTCCCCCCTGAACGCTTCCCCAAGGGAGACCGCGTGACGACCACGATCTATATCGACGGCCAGTGGTTTGACCGAGACAACGCGAAAGTCTCGGTGTTCGACCACGGCCTTCTCTATGGCGATGGGGTGTTCGAGGGCATGCGGGTCTATAATGGAAAGACCTTCAAGCTGAAGCAGCACGTCGACCGCCTCTACGACTCGGCCAAGGCCATTCTGCTCGAGGTCCCCTTGCCGAAGCAGGAGATGATCGCGGTCACTGAGGAGGGAGTCGGACGCTCCGGCTTGAACGAAGCCTACCTGCGTCACGTCATCACCCGCGGTGTCGGCGACTTGGGCCTCGATCCGCG
>JBGPJS010000347.1:0-4782 GCA_041485505.1 Gemmatimonadota bacterium
CGCCGCGCTCGAGGCGTTCCTGACCGAAGCGGATGCGGCCCTGGTGGGGTCCTACAGCGCGGTGCTCTACGGGTCCGCCGCGCGAAGCCAGTACATCCCTGGGGTTTCCGACATCAACCTGATGCTGGTCCTTGACAACATCAACTCGGACGCTCTGCGAGCGCTGGGTAAGTCGTTCCGGGCCTGGCGGAAGGCGGGCCACACCCCTCCGCTCCTGACGAGCCGGGCTGAGTGGGCCCGTTCCGCTGATGCCTTCCCGATCGAAATCGCCGACATCAAGTCGGCCTATCGAGTGCTCCGCGGCCCGGACCCCGTGGCCGGGCTCCGAGTGGCCCCGGGCGATCTCCGCCGCGCGCTGGAGCGGGAATTCCGCGGCAAACTGATGCGGCTTCGTAAGGGGTACATCGCCGCCGCTGAGGATCCCAAAGCGCTGGGCGAACTCACCCGTTTGAGCGCGGGTGGCATTCTGCTGCTCCTACGGGTCCTGCTGGGGCTCATGGATCGGGACGCTCCGGGCGATCCGGTCGCGCTGGTGGCGGCGGCCGCCCGCGCCGTCGGCTTCGACCCGGAGTCACTGGCCCGGATCGCGGGACGCCGGGGCCAGTCCCGCTGGAAATGCTCCCCGGATGAATTCCTGGGGTATCTCGCCGCGGTCGAGGCCGCGGCCCGCTTTACCGACGAACTTCACCTTGGAGATCCGAAATGAAGCGCCGCCTGGGTTGGTTCGCGCTGGTGCTGGGCCTGGTCCCGGCCGCCACCGGCTGCGGCTACAACCGGATTCAGACAATGGACGAAAACGTCAACAAGGCCAAGGGCCAGATCGAGGCACAGCTGCAGCGCCGCGCCGACCTGATCCCCAACCTGGTGAATACCGTCAAGGGCGTCACCAAGCAGGAAGACACCGTGTTCATCTCCATCGCCGATGCGCGAGCCCGGCTCGCCGGGGCGATCAGCAGCCACGATCCCAAGCAGATGGCGGAGGCGAATGAGGCGCTGAACGGCCCGCTCAGCCGGCTGCTGGCCATCTCGGAGAACTATCCCCAGCTCAAATCCAACGAGAACTTCCGGGCCCTCCAGGACGAGCTCACCGGCACCGAGAACCGGATCTCGGTCGCCCGTCAGGACTACAACACCGCGGTCAACGAGTACAACGCCTTCATCCGTCGCTTTCCATACAATCTGACGGCGAAGATGTTCGGCGCCTCCAAACCCCACGAGTACTTCGAGGCGAAGGCAGGGGCGGAGAATGCTCCGGAGGTGAAATTCTAGACGGTGAGCAGTGAGCAGTGAGCAGTGAGCAGTGAGCAGTGAGCAGGCGATTCCTGAAACAGAGAACCCTCCGCCAAGGAAACGGAGGGTCACTGGATCAGTCCACGATCGCATCCGGCAAGACATACTTGAGCGGATCCACCGGCTTCCCGTTCACGTGCACCTCGTAGTGCAGATGGGGGCCGGTGGCCAGGCCGGTATTCCCGACCAGGGCGATGCGATCGCCCCGCGCCACCCGTTGTCCAACCCGTACCAGGACCTTCGAGGTGTGGGCGTACCGGGTGGTGATCCCGAAACCGTGATCGATCTCGACCGTGTTGCCGTACCCGGTCTCCCAACGGACGGAGGTCACCACCCCTCCGGCCGGCGCCTCGATTGAGGCGCCCATCGGCGCGGTCACATCGATCCCTTCATGGGGCCGCTCGATGTGAAGAATCGGGTGCATCCGCATCGCGCTGAATTCGCTGGAGAGCCAGCCCGTCGTGGGCATGATCGACGGCATGGCCGAGAGTCTGGCGCTGTGAGTCGAGAGACTTTCAGCAGCTTCCTTGAACGAGTAGGCCAGCAGGTTGGCGCGTCGGATCAGGGCGTTCACGTCTACCCGGATTTCCTCGGCCCGCTTGCCCAGAACGCCGGTGGCCCGCTCGGAGAGGGCGGGCGGACGGGTAGGGCCCCCGATCCCGGCCTGCTGGACCTGCGGATCATTCGGCTCCAGGTTGGCCAGAAGCCTGACGCGCGCGTCCCGCTCGGCGATGGCCTTGAGGGTGTCGGAGATCGAACTCACTCGCCCGTGGAGGAGACCGATCTCCTCAGCGAGAAACGAATTCTCCCGTTCGAGGCGGGCGGCGCGGGTGACGTTGACCGCGCGGGTCACGGTGCCGTAGCCGAGCAGGAGCGCCCCAAGGACGAACACCAGGGCCAGGCCGAGCGCCAGCTTCACCAGGTTCTGAGAGACCTCGATGACTTTCGAGGCCCCTGAACCGGGGGGCACGACCACGAGCATCCAGCGGCGTTCGGCCATACAATGTGATCCGTCTGTCAGAAGTGCGTACTCTAATGAACATCGGGCCGGAACCGCGGGAAGTTGAGGAGCGTCCTGCGTTCCGACTGCCGGGATGCGTTGGGCGGGGTAAGATGCGCCCCGGTTTCGGAGCTGTCAAGGAGCCGAATGACACGTCCAAGTCTTTGACGATCAGTTACTTAACGGTGCGCTTGCGGCTCCATCTGTGGTCTGTTCCGGTGAGGCGCGAATACAGAAGGCAAAGGGCAGGCCAAGGAAGGGGGCTTGGAGGGGCCGTATCACGAGCGGCCCCCGCGAGCCGGCCGTCGGGCTGACCGGCTAAGGGTGGTTCCCGGGCCGCCATCTCGTGCCGGTGCCAAGTGATTGCCCCATCAGCGAAAGGGACTCCGAGGTGAGCTTGCCGGAGTCGCCCCACAGAGTGTGTCGCGTGCGCCCCAATATCCGTTACACTCATCCCTCACGCCCGCGCCGATCGGACGCTCGGCGATATGCTTCACCTCGCGCGAACCGCGATGGAAATGGGGAAGCGACTACTTGACTCATGGCGCCTCCTTTCGTAGTATGGCCGCGCGGATCGAGTGGTTCCTCGTTCCCCCCTTCCATCGATTATCGAGGTTCCCGACACCTGTTATTCGCGCAGCCGCCCGGTTTCCGCTGGCGGCTTTGTTCCTTCATAACCCCCAGAGGAGATTCCATGAAGAAGCTCTCCGCCGCACTCCCGTTGGCCGCTCTCATCGCGGCGGCCTGCAGCGACAACGGGACGTCCCCCAGCCAGCCCGGCGTCTACCAGACACCGATGTCTGCCGCATCCGCCCTCGCGGGCACTAACATGCATGTGATGTCCCTCCGCGGCGCGCCGCAGGGCGGCGGAGTGAGCACCCAGGCCACCGGCATCCAGTACCACGGCGGCCCCATTCTGGTGCAGACCAAGGTCGTGGCCGTCTACTGGGCCAACGGTACCATCTACAGCGGCGGCCCGGCCGCTGGCACGACGGGCACTGGAGCCCAGGACGCCTCCCTGGTCGGTTTCTTTCTGCAGAACTTGGGCGGCTCCGGCTACTTCAACATCAATACCACCTATTTCGACCAGGTTGCCGGCGGCCACACGGTGCAGAACAGCGTGACCTATTCCCAGTTCTGGGCCGACAACACCAACGTACCGCCGGCCAACGGCTCCACGGTCAGTGACCCTACGATCCAGGCCGAGATCATCAAGGGCTTCAACAACGGCAACCTGACCTACGATCCCCAGACGATCTACTCCGTCTTCACCACCGGGAACACCAACCTGGGCGGCGGATTCGGCACCCAGTACTGCGCCTATCACAGCAACTTTACGTTCAACGGCCAACTGGTGATCTATTCCGTCCAGCCGTACGTGGCCCAGTTCCTGAGCGCCTGCAGCAACAGCACCGCCGCGCCCAATGGCGATGTGCCCGCCGACGCGGTGATCAACGTGCTGGCCCATGAGATCGAAGAGTCCACCACCGACTATGCCCTGAACGCTTGGTTCGACGCCTCCGGCCAGGAGAACGCCGACAAATGTGCCTGGAACTTCGGCGCCACCTACAACAACGGGACCGGCGTCGCCAACATGAAGATCGGTACCAAGGACTTCCTGATCCAGCAGAACTGGGTGAACTCGGGGAACGGTGGCTGCCTCCAGAGCTTTGGCGGTACTGGCGGGAACCAGCCCCCGGTGGCGGCGTTCACCTCGTCGTGCACCGCCTCGCACCTGTGCACCTTCAATGGGACCAGCTCCACCGATGACGTCGGAGTGGTCTCGTGGATCTTTAAGTTCGGGGCCGGCGGCAAAGGCGGAAGCAAGACGGGGACGATCGTGACGCGGCAGTACGAGAAGGCCGGAACCTACATCGTGGCCCTCACCGTCGCCGATGCCGGCGGGTTGACCAACACGCTTACGAAAAACGTCAAGGTCCGCTGAGTCGACGATCAACGTTCAAGGAACTGAAGGAGCGAAGGATGGAGGGGTGGTCGAGGTCGACCATCCCTCCATCCGTTTTTCTCGTCCACGGTGATGCCGAGCCCGCCGCCGCTCGAGGGGCTCGAGCTGTCGAGCACCGCGGATTCCCCGAGACGGCGGAAGGCCGGAATTCCTCTGGACAGCTTGCGATCGCGGCTTCCCTTCTCGGTGCCCGCGCTCCAGGCAGCCCACAGGCAGTTGATCGGAAGGTGGAGAACAAGGATCGAGGGGGAGCCGGCCGCGGCGCTCGCCTCACATCTGCCACAACCGCCTCGTCGTACAATGCGTGGTCTTGGACGAGGCCTTTTTCCGATTGGCCCGAGTCCGCCAGGCGATTGCGGCGGCGGACCTTTACGCTGCGGGGATTGGTCGCGGCGCGCGGTTGGATGGTCCGCGGCAGGAAGTGGCTCCTTCCTGGTCGGGGAGTTCAGCGGCGGAGTTCGCGGCCATGCGGTTGTGAGGGTAATGGGCCGGCGATTCCTCGGGCGATTTTGGGGGTGTTGTCCCA
>JBGPJS010000348.1:0-4755 GCA_041485505.1 Gemmatimonadota bacterium
CGCTTGCCATGGAACAGAACGATGCCTGGCGAAGCCAGCGCTGGCTGGTCGAGCCCACCTTCATCCCGCAGGAGCCGCCCATGCGCCGGACCGCCTGAACCGCTCACGCCCCAGAAAGTCCACAAGAGTCTGCACTTGACCGTAGATGAACCGGCATTGGCTGACAGCAGAAAACCATCGTCTAGGAATTCTGAGGGACCGGATCCAACCGCGCGGTAACCAACCGCCAACCGGGCGACCGTCCCATGGAGAGGACACCAAATGTCCTAAATCCGCCACATCCAGAAGTTCGGAGGCCTGCTGAATTCGCGGATCCGGTGCCAGTGAAGGGGATGAAGTCGGAAGATGGACCGGAGCAGATAGCCGGGGCGTCGGGGCCGGGTCCCCGCCGCCGGAGTGGAAGTTCGCTCACCTCCCCTGTGTTTTTCGGGAAGACTTCGCCAGGCGCGAATGGCCTATGTCAGGTGGATGTTGGCGACATCGGTGGCTAACGATCTACGGGGCAATGGCTTTGGGTATGGTGGGGCGGGGGAAGGGGCAGCGGAGGGGGTGAGACAGCGTGTCGCAAACGGGGCCCTAAATGTCGCGTTTAGGGCCCTAGACGGCGGCCGGATTTGGGGTCGATTGGTCCTCAAGGGAGCCGACGAGAGCAGCCACGGTCCCCCTCGCCGTGCGGCTGGATATCGATGTCATGAGGCGGTGAATTGATGGTTAGCTGCACTCGCCTTGGGCGGCGATTGAAAGCATCCAAGCCACCAGCTGATGATGATGAAATGCGGGAAATCTAGGATCAAAGCGTGATGACAACTCTGAGTGAATACGCTTGGTCGCTCACCATCGCTGTCATCTTCGCCTCTACCCGCGTCGTCATCGCCTTGGCGTGCGTGGTCGTCTTCGTGTGGTTTGTCCCGGCTCGGGGCAACCCGCGCCGTGCGTGGAATTACCTAGCGCCCGTGTGGGCCTCCTTCGACCTGCTTATCCGGCGGTTCTTCGCTATCGCCACCGTCGCGGTCATCGTCGTTATCCTCACGCGCGGCGTGCCGGGTGGCGCGATCCCGTGGCCGGCCCAGGGGTCACTCGAGCAAAGATGGGGCGAGAAAATCTTCGGGATGTGGTGGGTTCTGTTCGTGGCGGAGATACTGTGGTCGGCGGGTTTCCCGCCGTCGCTAGAGCCCGCGACGCGAATCCACAACATCCGAGCCTTCCGCATGATGGCGCTCATCCTGTCGCTCGGGTTGCTCGTTTGGCCTGGGTATTACCTGACCGGCGCGTTGCTGACGAGCGCGGTGTATGTGGCGTTCGTTCTCCACTACGGCCGCCGTCTCGCCATTAGCAGTTACCGTGGGTCGGTCGCGGTGACGCCGCTTTCACTCACCACCCCCCCCGTAGACGTTGATCTTGTATTCGTCCAGGTCACCGACCTGCACGTGACGGCGACGCCGACAGCCACGCGCGTCGAGCCCAGTGTTCCCGGCAATAAGCGGCTTGGCACGCTTGACGTGCGCCTGAAGGGAAGGCAGCTGCGTTGGCTCTTCATCACCGGTGACCTCGTCGATCACGGCCGTCCCGACGAGTGGAGCGAGGCGGTGCGGCTCCTCGAGCCCGTGCGGAGCTCGGCGCCAGGCATGCACATCGTCCTCGTCCCGGGTAACCACGACCTAGGGACGGCGTACAACACCGGCGCCAATTTGGGCGCGCAGCTGCTCGCCCGGCATCGCAAGCGCATCCTCGCCGAGGCCGACAGCACCTATCTGCTGCGCTATTTGACGTACGCGACGCAACTCGACCCTGCCCTGTGCGCGGTGACGGGAGTGCGGCTTGCCGACATTATCGCCGCCGCCGCCACCGCGGAGGCCGAGCTGCTGGAGTGCCTGCGGGTGCTGGAGACCGCGCCCACCGCGGAGGGCCGGGCCGAGTTCGCCGCCCGCGGCCGGGCCCTCTACGCGGACGTCGACCACGTCGACTGGGACGCTGCTGCGACGCTGAGTGCGTTTCGCTTCAAGGACGTAGTCATCCCCGGGCTCTGGCTGCGGCGTTGGTTCACGCTCTTCCCGCTGTGGCGGCATGACGAAAAGCAGGAAGAGTCCGTGGTCATTCTGAATTCCGTGGCGCCAGACCCGACCCACATCGGCGGCGCCTGTGGTAGCGTCGGCGAGGAGCAAGTGGCGCGCCTGCGCGCGCTCGTCAACGGTGTCCGAGCGCGGCGCACGTTCGTACTGTGCCACCATGCACCGGTCCGCTGGACCGACGAGCCGCCGCCCTTACGCTACGCCTTCGGGTCAAACATCGGATGGAGCACGACCTCAATGCTGCCTGAAGACGTCGCACGCCTCCGTGAGGCTTTGAGCGGGCTCCTCAGGACGAACGGGAGCGAGATTGTGTTCCTGTGCGGTCACCGGCATGGCGGTCCCGCTCACCGTGCCCGCGTCGGATCGTGGCCGGGTGGTGTGCTCGTGGAGGGCGCGTCCTTCGCCGACTCGGATACGGCGATCGTCGCCGGCTGGGAGACGGCAGACAGACAGCTCACGATCGGCACTCTGCCCGAACCGATGCCGCTCGCCGGCTAAAGTTACGCGCGACGCCGCGGTGGAGAGTCTCCGATTCACACTCGATCCGCAAGCGTTGGCCGCGATACCTGCAAAGCGAGCGCTGCGCCACGACGGGCGATGCCAAGTGGTCTGCCTAACCCGACCATATGAAAGCGCGGAATTGCCCCCGGGTGGCCCTGAGATACTCGCGGGGTCTCGCCTGGAGGGCCAGCATCGGTGGTCGCGCACAGAGGCTGCGATGCATTGGGTTGGGTTGGATCAATGAGGCCAGGAGCAGTAAGCGGGCTGCTCCGAACGGCGAGTCTCCTCGCCCCGCGGCTAGGCGGGTTGCTTGGTCTCGGCACGCCCCGCTTACCGCTTACCGCTCACCGCTTACCGCCGTTCAGGGCCCTAGACGGCGGCCGGATTTGCAGTCGTTTAGTCGTCAAGGGAGCCGGCGACAGCAGCTACCGTGCTTCTCGCCCTTGCGGCGGATATCGATGTCATGGTGCAGGTGAAATGATGGCTAGGTGGCGCGCCTTATCACGGATGCGGGTCATATGGAGAAGCTGGGCTATCAGATCCTCGTCACCGTCCTCCTTCCAGGCACCCTTCTACTGGCTGCGGCCTGGCTGGCGTTCGGCGACATCTTCTTGGGCAGCCATGCCTTCCTCTTGGTGGAGACGTTCCTCCGCAGCGAATGGATCGGCGGCGGGTCTCTTCTCCTCGCGGCTGCGCTGCTGGGGACGCTCCTCGGTTCGCTGATGGACTCCCTGGAGGTGCACACGTTCGATGTCTGGACCTCGCGCGAGCAGTCGCTTACGCCGGACGATTACTGGGAAGAGTGGCTCAAGTACGTGGACTCCCTGGAAAAGGGCTCCAATCCGTTCATCGATCAAATGGCTCTCTACTTTTTCTTCGAGTCCCGAACCGCCGTCGCCGCTCTCGTTCTTGGCATCACCTGGGGATTCATCAGCTGGGGCAGCGGTGAAGTTGTCATCGCCATGATACTCGTTGCTACCGCAGGTGTTCTGTTTCGAGCCGCGCGCGAAACCCATGGCATCCTGGCGGCGTACCGACATCGGCGCTTCGCCAAATCCACAGAGTGGTCAGCATTGGCGTTCATCCAACCCGACTTGCCATATGAACGGGCGGGGCGGCCCCCGGGCGGTTCCTCAGACGTCGGTGAGCGGTAAGCAGTGAACGGACAGCGGTAAGGCGTGAGCGGCCTGCTCGGGGACCCCCGTAACCCTCCTGCTTAGTTGTCACTGGAGCCGGCGAGAGCAGCCACCGTGCTCCTCGCCCGGCGGCGAGATATTCGATAGCATGGTGCGGGCAAATTCATGGCTAGGGGGAGGCCGCGGGAATCGCTTTGCGAGCAGAGATCTAGGGGGTCGGCGTCGGCCAGGGCGGGACAAACTCGAACGGCACCAGCCGCCGAATGCGTCGGAAGTCCCGCAGATTCGCGGTCACCAGCGTCACGCCTGCCTCCCGGCACGAGAGCGCGAGGAGGACGTCGTTGGCCAACGAACGGAGGCTCCCGGGGTTCCCGCTTTCGGTGCGGGTGAGTTCCCGGAGCACATCCCCGGCCTCACACCAGGCGGCATAGGAGGGCGTGAGGACACGGCCTCGGCGCTCGAAGGGTTCGAGGATGTGCCGCTCCAACAGGCGCAGATCGTCGCGGCTCCTGGTGCCCGCCCGGAGCTCGTGCCCGACCACGGCACTCAGATATTCGAATGGCGCAAAGGCGGAGTGGAACGCTTGAAGCTGAGCCTTGGCCTCCGCCTGGCGCAGCCCCGAGATGAAGAGGTTGGTGCCGAGGGCGAACTTGCGTTCGCGGCGACTCACCGACGTCGGTCCGGAGGGCTGATCTCCAGCCCGAACGCCGCTTCCACCCCTTGGACGAGCTCACGGCGAAAGACCACCATGTCGAGCGCGGTCTCGATGGTATCCGTCGCCGTCGAGGCTCCGAGGATCTTTTGGGCTGCCTCCACCTTTCCGGGTGTCAGCCGGAAGGTCCGGGCTACCTTGCGGGCCTTGGGTCGGGCACGCTTGGGGGCGGTGGGCATCAGGAGTCTCCGGGTGTATGTACAAGTCTAAGATACGTACGTATATCAGAACCGGGCAAGAGAATCGGGTCCCGCCTGACCCTCGCTGGTCGGGTTGAATCCGCCCCAGGGGTACTCACGGCGTGCCCCCTGGACGGCGGCCGGATTTGGGTCGTTAG
>JBGPJS010000349.1:0-4729 GCA_041485505.1 Gemmatimonadota bacterium
CCGTCGGGCTCATCCTGGGCATCCATCCTCTCCTGATCTACCTGAGCTCCGAATTCGCCGTCACCGACCGCCGAGTATTGGTCAAGGTAGGCTTGGTCCAGCGTCGTTCGCTCGAGACTCTCCTCTCCAAGATTGAAGCCATCGGGGTAGAGCAGAGTCTGGCAGGGCGGTTGCTCGATTTCGGTACCATCATCATCACCGGGACCGGCGGTACCCGGGAGGCTTTCTCGAACGTGGCCAATCCGCTCGAGTTCAGGCGGCAGGTGCAGTCCCAGATCGTGGCCCGCGAGGAGGCCTACCGGCCTCAACTGATCGACCCCAACGTCGTTGCGCTCTCTCCGGGCGCCCGTGAGGAACGCGAATGCCCTTACTGCGCCGAGCGGATCCTGTCGAAGGCGAAGGTCTGCCGGTTTTGCGGCCGAGACGTGCTGTAGGAGACCATCTCTCCGGCTCGCTTCTCGGCCTCTGCCTCGGTGATGCCCTCGGTGCCGCCGTCGAAGGACACCCGCCCGAGGACGCCCGGCGCTACGTCAACGAGGAGCTGAAGCACTCCCTCCGGCGGGCCCTCCCTCGGGGACGGGGATCCTCTCCGTTCGGCCAATACACCGACGATTCCCAGCTGGCGAGGGAGCTGCTGATCAGCCTCACGGAATGCCCCGGCTTCGATCCCGCTGATTTCGCCAGCCGGGTCGCGAGCCTGGTCAGGGACGGGCGGCTGGTGGGTGGCGGGCCGGGAACCCTGAGCACCGCCGAACGATTGCTGGGCGGCGTGCCGTGGGAGGAAGCGGCCGTTCCGCCGCCGTACGCTGGTAACGGCTGCGCCATGCGGGTCGGCCCGATTGGGGTGCTCTACGCCGCGGACTCTGGTCGGATGATTGAGACCGCCGTCCGCCAGAGCAGAGTTACCCACCAGGAGCCCCGGTGCGCCGCTGGAGCGGTGGCGATCGCCGGTGCCACGGCGCTGGCCTCTCGGCGGGAGTCCATCGACTCCGCCGGCTTCCTCGACCAGCTGGCTGAGTGGACGGAGCCGATCGCTCCCGGCTTCGGTCTCGCGTTGAAGCAGGTGGGTGGGTGGCTCACACTACCGCCCGCCGCGGTCTCGGCCGCGGCCGTGACGGCCGGACTGGAGCCTCCGAGCGCCGAGACTCGCTGGGAAGGGGGTATCTCGCCGTTCGTGACAGCGAGCGTGGGTGCCGCGCTCTACGCCTTCCTCCGAAGCCCCGACGACTACTGGGAGACGGTTTGCACCGCGATCTCGATCGGCGGCGACACCGACACCCTGGCGGCGATGGCGGGGAGCATCAGCGGCGCCCGACTGGGTCTGGATGCAATTCCGCAATCGCTGATGCGGGCGTTGAACGATCAGGGCACCTGGGGCTTCGATGAGCTGATCAGCCTCGCCACCACTTGCGTCGACGCCGTCGGGCGGGGCTGAGCAGCGGTTCCCCGTGAGATCCTTCGCTTCGCTCAGGATGACACCGCTGGGGTCAGCACTCGGGACTGCTGAAAGGGGCCACTAGTTCTCCAGCCTCCGGAGTTCTTGGCGCACCGCCTCCGCCGCCGCCGCACGGGTCGGCTCGGGCGCCGAGCGGAGTGTGAGATAGTGTCGGTAGGCTCGCACCGCGCCTTCCTTGTCACCGGTAAGAGCCGACAGCCTTCCCTCCTCCCGGAGAAACGTGGAGAGAAACGGAAGTCCGCCTCGGGGGTGATATTGCCGTCGTCTGACCGCGGCCAGCGCGCCGATGAGATCGCCCTGGCGCTCCCGCAGGCGGGCTAGCGCCAGGTTCCCGGCTTCCCGGGGATCGGCTTCCGGCACGCTCAACATCAATGAATCGAGTCGCGCCAGGCGGACCGGGGCATCCCGGTCTTTCCGGGCCACTCCCACCGCCGCATCCAGGATTGCCGCGCACTTCCCGAGATTCGCCGGGGCCCAATTGGGTACCTCGGGGGGCTGGGCAGCACGCAGGGTGGCGACGGCCTGCTCAGCGGCCTCCAAGTCCCCTCGCCACACCCGCCACTGTTCCAGATCGCAGAGCTGCCACAGCCGTCCCGCCCGCCCCACGGGGTCGCTTGGCATGGGAAGCCGGACTATCGCCTCCAGCCGATGGGCCGTAGCGGCCGCGGCGGCGCTGTCGCCGTCGGAATAGAGGGCGTTGAGAATCGGTGCTGAGAGGGCGTCGGTGACGTCACTGAGGGCCTCCGCCATCCTCTCGGCCTCGCCTGGGCGACCCCGATTAAGCGCCAGCTCCATCAGGTATCGGAAGATTTCAAACTGGTCCAACCGGGTGGCGGGTCGGCCCCGGAGAATGACCGCGGCCCGTTCCGCATCGTCCAGCGCAACTCCGTCGAGCTGGGCGCTCCCCACGATCCGCCAGAGACTCCCGGTGGCCATCCGGTCGAAGCGTCCCCGCAACTGCTCCAGAACCGCCTGGTCCCCTTCAACTACTGCCTCCCGCCAGCGCACGTAGTCCGCCAAATCGCTGGTGGAATCGACTCGCAGGTAGAGCTGGGCGAAGGTGTGCACTCCCTTTCCGTCACCCTCCGCGGCGGCTACATCCATCAGATGACTGATCGGCGCCGCAAAGGCGGAGTCGAGCCCGAACGATCGGCCGAAGGCCGACGCCGCGAGGTCCCTCGATCCACTCATCCCCAGCATCGGGCCCCGGTGGAAGAGGATGTCGCCGTACTCGTACCAGGCGTCGGGCCGGCCCGGCACGGCCTTCACCGCCGCTTCCCAGGCGTCGAGACGTTCGCGCCAGGAAGAGATGGCCGGATAGCGCGGACCGGCCAGCGCGATCAGCACGGCGCGGTCGCCGGGGGAAAGGCGGTCTCTCCACCGCCAGGCGATTTCGAACCCTCGCTGTCGCGACGGTTCTGCCGTGGGAAACCAGATGCCGGAAGCGGCGAGCCCCATGGCGGCGAGCGCGAAATTGGAATCGAGGCCGACAGCATGTTCATAGCCTTCCACCGCGGCGTCATAGCGTCCGGAACGATAGGCCGCCTGGGCCTCGAGGTAGGCGCGAAGCGCGGGAAGAGAGGTGCTGGTGAGCGCCGAGAGGCGTTGCTCGCTCTCCCCGGCCTGCTGGGAGAGCAGCAGTGCCGTGAGGTGGTCGATCATCTCCGGCAGGCTATCGGCACTGCCCTCGACGCTGGCCCGCGCCAGCGCCTTGCCTCCAGTGACTTCGAGCATGGACGCCGTAATCATGAGGCGTTCGGGGCGTCCCACGATGCCGCCAAACAGCAGGCGGGTGCCACCCAGCCGCTGAGCCAGTCGGAGCGCATCTTCGGCCGGGAGGTCGACTGAATCGGGGACCCCGAGTTGATGCCAGGCGGTGGTGACCGAACGGGGATCCGCGGCGCGGAGTCCGCCCGCGCCGGTGAGCTTGGCCCCGAGGAGATCCAGCATTCCTTCCCGCAGATAGCCCAGCGCTCGGTCCGCGCCGCTCACCCGGAAGGGGACCACCACGATGAGATTGTCGCCGGTTTCCCCAGGCTGGGGTCGCACCCGCCGCCAGGGCGGACGAAGTGCTCCGATGCCGAGCGAAACCGCCAGGACGAGGACGCCGACGATGGCGATGATACGGCGGGATCCACGGGGGGGTACCGCGACGGGTGTCGCCGACCCGGTGATAGTCGCCTTCGGCGCCGGGGGAGTGGTGTCGGGAACCGCCGGGGTGACGGCCGCAGAGGGTGGTTGGGGGGGGGCCTCACGCGCCCTGATCGTCCTGATCAGCCCTTGGCTCTCGGCGGAGGGCTGGATCTGGTATTCCCGCGTGAGGTGCTGGGCAAACTCTTCGTAGGCCCTGACCGCACTGGCCCGATCCCCCGAGCGGTCGAGCGCCGTGATGAGGAGCCGGAGCACCTTTTCATCGTCCGGGGAAAACTTGAGCGCCCGGGAGGCCCAGACGGCCGCGCCGGCGGGATTCCCGGCCAGCTCGCCCTCCGCGAGGAATCCTGCCGCCTTGGCCGCCAAGGCCCGCAGCCGGACCCGCTCACCCTCGAGCCAGCGCTCGAAGTCGGGGGCGTCCGCCAGGAAAAAACCGGGGAGAAGGTCCCCCTGGTACAGGGCTAACGCCTCCGGGTACCGCCGCTCTCCCACCGCCCGCTCGAAGGCGGAGGCGTCGCACTCAAAGGTGGCCTCGTCGAGGCCCATTTCCTCGTCCCCGCGATTGACCAGGACCCCCTCGCCCAACGAACGGCGAAGATGATATGCTGCCTGGCGGAGGGCATTTCGGGCCCGTTCCTGATCGAATTCGGGCCAGAAGAGGGCCAGGAGGGTGTCCCGCCGGTGGTAGCCGCGCGGGATCGCCAATGCCAAGTACGCCAGGAGTGCCACCCGCTTGGGTTGGGCCAGGGTGGCAGTCAGCTCCTGGCCGGCCCCGGACCGAAGATCCAGGGTACCGAGTGTCCTGAAGACCAGCGCTTGAGGCATGGACCTGGGGAGAGAGGGGAGTACGGAAGGAAAATAACGGTCAGGCGACGTGCAGGTCACTCCCCCCCACTACTATGGCGTCCAGTGTGGAGGGGGGCCGGGAATCAGCCCCGGCCCCATGGGCATCAACCTGGGTGTTAAACCTGAACTGGGAGAGTACCCGATGTATCACCGGATCCGCAGTCTCGCAACGGCCCGAACCGTTCTCGGCGCCACCACGGTCCTTGCCCTGACCGGCTTGGCCGTGTCCGGCTGTAGTGATTCCGCCGCACCGACGGCGGCGAGCACCGCCTTCAC
>JBGPJS010000350.1:0-4714 GCA_041485505.1 Gemmatimonadota bacterium
CACCGATTCTCCCGGATCGGTCCCTCGCCGGCGACCCGCCAGTGTCCCGAAGGACAGCGGGTATCGTCCGCCATTCGGCGGACTACTCTCCCACGATGACGGTGCGCTCGGCACCGTGGGACTTTCCTTCAATCCCCCCTCTCCACGCAGTGGAGAGGGGGACAGGGGGTGAGGCAAACGGTGCGCTCGTCACCGTGGGGTTCCCTCTGGTCAGTGCTCCGCCCGCATCAGCCCGATGAATACGCTGGTCAGCAGCGTGAACACGAAGGCCTGCAGGAACGCGACGAACACCTCGAGCACCATGATCGCCGTCGCCATCGGCGCCGCGACCAGTCCGACGGTAAAGCTCTTGAAGGTAAAGATGAGGCCGATCAAAGCCAGGACCAGCGCGTGGCCCGCGGTCATGTTGGCAAACAGACGCACGGCCAGCGCGAACGGCTTGGCCAGTTTACCCATCAGCTCGATCGGCGTCAGAATGACCAGAATGATCGGCTTGAGCGCCGTCGGAAGGCCCGGCGGAAGGTAGAAAATAGTCTTGAGGTACCCCGAAAACCCCAGCGCGCGCATCCCGGACACCTCGATCACCACGAAGGCCATCAGGGCCATGGCGCCGGTCACCGCGATGTTCCCTGTGGCGCTCGCCCCAAAGGGCACCAATCCCAGGAGGTTGGCCGCGAGAATGAAGAAGAACACCGTCAACAGGTAGGGCGCGTAGCCCTCGCCGTGATGCCCCACATTGGGCAAAACGACTTCCTGCCGGATGTAGAGCGCCATCGCTTCCATGGCGCCGGCAAATCCGCGCGGGGGCCGGCCGGCGGCCTGCGCTCTCGCGAGGCTCTTCCCCGACCACAGGAAAACCAGCCCCACCAGCGTCGCCGCGAGGAACAGGAAGACCAGATGCTTGGTGATCGAAAAGTCGAGCGACAACCCGCCGATCCGGACGGGCGCGAACTGCGGAAGATGCCACGGGCGCTGGTATGGGGACTTCCAATAGGGCAGCTCGATCTCGCTCGAGTTCCCCAGGTGCCCCATGATGTCAACCTCATTCGAGGCGGGGGCCGCTGGCGCCTCGGCATTCTGGGCCGCCACACTCCCTGCTGGCGCCACCACCAGGGCCAGCAGAATCCCCAATCCGACCGCCAGTCGCTTCATCAAGCCTCGGCCCTTGAACGTTCGACCCACAGCACGATGCCTTCCAGCAGGAGAAAGCCGAGCAGCATCAGCAGGAGAGCAATCATCCCTGACGCGAGTGGCCAATTCAGCCGGGGAAGGATGACCAAACCCATCGCACCGAGGAGCCCAAATCGGGCGAGAATCCCCCCGACCCACACAGCGAGAAACCCTTCGGTGCCAATTGACCGGACGAGCCACCAACCGAGAGGACCCTGGATGGCGAGACTCACACCCAGCGCCAGCCAGATGCTCGCGGCCACGGTACCCACGGACCGCGCGGCCATCCATCCGGCCAATCCGGCGATCAACAGGGTGCCTGCCAAATACATTCGCCCGGCGGTCACTTTCGGCCTCGGTCGTCCCGGCCGAGGGAACGCATCAGAGACCACATCGTCCCGCCGAACCCTAGAAAGGCCCCCAGGATAGTGAACAGGCCACCGGTTCCGAGCCTGCCATCCAGCCACTGACCCGCCCAGACGCCCAGGAGAATGCTGGCCGCAAGTTGAATCCCGAGCCCCGCGTAGCGCATGGGGCCGGGCCCCTTTCCCGCCTCCGGGGACTGCCCAGTCACGGGGGCCAAAATACCCGCTTGTGAAATATTTCGCAAGCAAACTGGACCCCCCTCCACCACACCCAAACAACCTACCACGGATGACGCCGAGGACGCGGATGACACGGATCAAACGGACTACTGCGGATGGCGCCGCGACCAGGCCCAATTCTCTCTCTCAACGTGTTTGGGGTCGATCGAAACGGAGGTCGTAGTGGGAACGGGAGGATCCGTGTCATCCGCGTGCTCCGTCCTTTTCCGTGGTAGGCAGTTCCGGGAGGCCGGCATGGTCACCGCAACCGGATTCACCGACAGCTTAACACGGATCAAACGGACTACACGGACCACACAGAAGGGGCAGAAGCCATCCGCGGTAAGCAGTTGCGGGAGGGGCTTCCCCTAGCGCTCCTGCCGCCATCTGGGGTAATCTCATTCTCACGCAACCAATCGCGCGGCCCCTGCGTACGAGCCCTGTCTCCCTCACCGAGCGTTCATGACCCCCGCCCCAACCCAGACTGCCTCCGCACCCGACGACGTCCAGCAGCTCGAGCGCCTCGGCCACGCCGTGGACACCCTGCGCACCCAGGTAGCCCAGCGGATCGTCGGGCAGGACGAGGTGGTCGAAGGGATCCTGACCGCGATCCTCGCCGGCGGCCACGCACTGCTCATCGGGGTCCCGGGCCTGGCCAAGACCCTGATGGTGTCGACCGTGGCCGAGGCGCTGAACCTCTCGTTCAACCGGATCCAGTTCACTCCCGACCTGATGCCGAGCGATATCACCGGCACCGACATTATTGAAGAGGACCTGACTACCGGGAAGCGCGCCTTCCGTTTCGTGAAGGGGCCGGTCTTTGCCAATGTCGTCCTGGCCGACGAGATCAACCGGACGCCGCCCAAGACCCAGGCCGCCCTGCTCCAGGCCATGCAGGAGCACCAGGTGACGGCGGCCGGCACCACCTATAACCTTCCCGAGCCTTTCTTCGTTCTGGCCACCCAGAATCCGATCGAGCAGGAGGGCACCTACCCTCTCCCCGAGGCCCAGCTCGATCGCTTCATGCTGGAGCTGCGGGTGAACTATCCCAGCCGGAGCGAGGAGGAAGCCATCGTCGAGCAGACCACCGGTGCGCGTCGGGTCACTCTAGAGCCGGTCCTCGACGCTCAGGCCGTGACCGCCATGCAGAGCCTGGTGCGACGGATCCCGGTGTCGAAGGGGCTGATCCGCGCCTCGGTCCTGCTGGCCCGCATGAGTCGGCCGGCGGATCCCGAAGCGCCGGCATTCATTAAGGAATACGTGGATTGGGGGGCCGGGCCCCGGGCCTCGCAGTATCTGGTGCTGGGGGCCAAGGCGCGGGCGGCGCTGGCGGGTCGTCCCATGGCGGATCTGGACGACGTCAGGAGCGTCGCCCTCCCGGTGCTCCGGCATCGGCTGGTGACCAACTTCGCCGCCGAGGCGGCAGGCCGCTCCAGCGAAGACCTGGCCAAGGAGCTACTGAACGGGAAGGATTGGGTGAAGTAAGCGGCCAGCGGCCGGCTGCCAGCTATCAGCAGGGCGACCTGACAAAGCAGGAGGCCCGATCTTCCGAGATCGGGCCTCCTTGCATTCACCGCCCTGCCGGAAGGACCCAGCTAGACCCCGCCGCTATCGAGGCTGAGAAGGTCGAAGGCCGGAGCGACCATGGCGCCCAGACGATCGAAGATGTCATCGTCGTTATCGAGGAGGTCTGCTAACGCCTGGCGTTCCGCCTGGGTGAGCTGGCGCCCGCCAGGACCGGTGGCCGTGAGGTTGAGCGGTATCAGCGTCCCGGTAATCGTCGCAAAGGTTCCTCCGTTGGCGGTTACCGTGACGTCGACCGTGACCGTGGTGGTAACCTTGCTACCGACGATGGTGCCGGTGATCCGCAGGGAGTTCTCCCCGCTGGTGTAGCGGAAGTCCACCGTGAAGGTGAGGGTCGGATCGTTGAAAACCAGCGATTCGATCTGCCGCACCGTGAAGGCGGAGTTGTTCACGGTGAGCGACGCGTCAGCGTTGATCGTGGTCTGGGTCTGGGAGGGTACGCTGACCGACACACTCAGCGTGAAATCGGCCCGATCGGTTCCATTGGTGACGTATCCGGCCGAGGTAGCGGAGAACGAGGAGGCGCTGGTGACCGTGACCCCGACGGTGTAGTCGGCGTAGGTCACCGGGGTCTGCCCCGTGGTCCCTACCAGGATCACTTCGATCTGCTTGGCGCTCGGACTGCCGGGCTGCAAATCAATCAGGTCCACGTACCCGGTCTGGGTCAGCGGCTGGATCACAATCTGCCCGGTGATCGGGTCTACCGCATACAGGATGATCCGGATCCCGCCGGCGGGTGCTCCGAGAGTCCCGAGGTCGGCATACTGGTTGGTCTGCAGGTCATACTCGAAGGTCTTGCCCAGAGCAGCCGGCGGAATCACCGGCAACCGCTGCGCGGTGATCAGATGGGGAGCCAGCCGCCGCAGCGCCTCGGCCCGGAGGATCCGCTGCCGGCCCGGTTCCCGCTTTCCGTACTCCGACATGGGCCGGGTGGCGCCGAGCAGCCGGCCCGCGCCGACCACGGCGGGTGGCGCCGGCAAGGCGCCGAGAGCGATGGACTGGTCCAAGACACCCAGGCTCGAGAAGGCCGGCGTCTGGAAGGTACCCTTGAGGGCGCCGGCGTCAGTCGAAATGTTGGCTGGATTGGTCACGCTTCCGTTGGGCGCCGTGGAACTACCGCAGGCTCCGGCCAGCACGATGAGGCATACTCCGCCCGCCAGGGCGACGATCTTCCGAAATGTCATGAGGTCCTCCGATGAGGAGACAGAGAGTCGCCCGGTTCCGCCGCAGTCCCCTTCGAAGATAAGAAGGAGGATTTTCCTGTCCATAGACCGGCCCGGTCGACATCCGGTAAAAGCGAAGAGGCCCGACCCCCAGTGGGAATCGAGCCTCCGCAGCTAAGAGCTATGAGCTATGGGCACTCAGCACCCGGCACC
>JBGPJS010000351.1:0-4711 GCA_041485505.1 Gemmatimonadota bacterium
ACCGACTTCGGGCTGGCAGACCAGGTCTACCTGGGCGACGGGGTGGTCACCGGCTATGGTCGCATTGAGGGACGGCTGGTGTACGTCTTCTCCCAGGACTTCACCATCTTCGGCGGTTCGCTTTCGGAGACCTTCGCCCAGAAGGTCTGCAAGGTCATGGACCTGGCGGTGCGGAATGGGGCACCGGTCATCGGGCTCAATGATTCCGGCGGCGCCCGAATTCAGGAAGGTGTGGCCTCGCTGGGCGGCTACGCCGACATCTTCCTTCGCAATACCCTCGCCTCCGGCGTGATTCCTCAAATCTCCGCCATACTCGGTCCCTGTGCCGGCGGGGCGGTCTACAGCCCGGCGATCACCGATTTCATTTTCATGGTCCGGGGGGTGAGCTACATGTTCGTCACCGGCCCCAATGTGGTGAAGACGGTGACCCATGAGGAAGTGACATTCGATCAACTGGGTGGGGCCGATACTCACGGCTCGACGTCCGGCGTAGCGCACTTTGTTCATGGGACCGAGATTGAATCCCTGGCCGCGATCCGGGAACTGCTGCGCTACCTCCCCAGCAACAACCTCGATGAACCGCCCCAGGGTCCCACTACCGATCCGACGGATCGACGGGACGAAGCGCTCCTCGACCTCATTCCCGACAGTCCCAACAAGCCCTACGACATGCACGACGTCATCCGCCGGGTGGTGGATGACGGCGCTTTCCTCGAGGTCCATCAGGAATACGCCGGGAACATTCTCGTCGGGTTTTCCCGGTTGGGCGGGCGCTCGGTGGGCATTGTGGCTAACCAGCCTGCGGTGCTGGCCGGGGTGCTGGACATTGCCTCCTCGCTCAAGGCGGCGCGCTTCATCCGCTTCTGTGATTGCTTCAATATTCCAGTGGTGACCTTCGTGGATGTGCCGGGGTTTCTACCCGGTGTCACTCAGGAGCACGGCGGGATCATCAAGCATGGCGCCAAGCTGCTGTACGCCTACTGCGAGGCGACAGTACCCAAACTCACGGTGATCACGCGGAAGGCCTATGGCGGGGCCTACGACGTGATGAGCTCCAAGCACATCCGCGGGGACGTCAACCTGGCCTGGCCCACCGCCGAGATTGCGGTGATGGGTCCCAAGGGGGCCGTGGAGATTCTCTTCAAGAAGGAGATCGATCAGGCGCCCGACCGGGACCAAGAGGCCGCGCGCCGTATCGAGGATTACACCGCCAAATTCGCCAACCCGTATACCGCCGCCGCACGCGGCTTTGTGGACGACGTCATCGATCCCCGCGACACCCGCCCGCGGCTGATCGACGCGCTCCGGACCCTGACGGCCAAGCGGGACCGGAACCCGCCGAAGAAGCACGGGAATATCCCATTGTAGGGTGGAGAACGACGCTCCCCCGCCCGTAGGGGCGCGGCACCGCCGCGCCCGCCTGGGACCGGATCCCGCCGTTCCCCCAGGCCGGACCAATCAAGGAGACCGCCATGTCGGTATGGACTCGCTGGGGTGCCCTGGTCCCCCTCCTTGCGCTTGGCGTCCCTTGCCTCGCGCAGGAGCCAGCGCTGCAGTATCCGCCGGCCGCCAAGACCGATCACCGCGACAGCTATTTCGACACCTCGGTGGCCGACCCTTATCGCTGGATGGAGGATCTCAACAGCCCCGAGACCACCGCCTGGGTGGCGGCAGAAAATCAGCTGACGTTCGGATACCTGGACCAGTTGCCCGGCCGCGACGCCATTCGGAAACGGCTGACCGAGCTGTGGGATTTCCCTCGGGTCAGTCTGCCGACTCGGGAAGCCGGCCGGCTGTTCTACCTCAAGAACAGCGGCCTCCAGCGGCAGTCGGTTCTCTACCAGCGCTCGAGTGTAGCGACCTCCGCCAGCGTCCTACTGGACCCGAACACACTCTCCCCCGACGGCTCGCTCGCCTTTGCCGATTTCGCCGTCTCTCCCGACGGGCGCCTCATGGCCTACGCCCTGGCCCAGGGGGGTGCGGATCTCAAGGAGATTCACCTGCGGGATCTCAAGACCGGGCAGGACCTGGCCGATCTGCTTAAGCCCGTCAAGTTCACGGTGATCAGCTGGACCCGGGACGGGAAGGGATTCTTCTACTCCCGGTACCCGAAACAGCCCCAAGGGAAGGAGCTGAGCGGCAGCAACCAGGGCCAGCAACTGTTCTACCATATCGCCGGCACGGCCCAGGAGCAGGACCGCCTCATCTACGAGCGGAAGGATCATCCCGAGTGGTTCGTTGGAGGGGGTGTCTCGGAGGACGGGCGCTATCTCGAGGTCTATCTGGGTGCCGGGGGCACCGAGAACCGGCTCTACTACGCCGACCTCAAGGATCCCCGGCATCCGGGCCTGTCGTCGCCCGTGGTGCCGCTGATCGACCTGGACGATGCCGAATACACCATCCTTGGTAACATTGGCCGCACGCTTTATCTGCGCACCGATCTGGGCGCACCACGGCGGCGCATCGTGGCCCTCGAGCTCCCGGATACCGCGCGGGCCCATTGGAGGACGGTCGTTCCCGAAGGCGACAACGTGATCGAGGACGCCGGCGTTGCGGGCGGACGGCTGTATGTCGGTTACCTCGTGGATGTCCGAAGTCAGGTCCGCTTCTTCGGCTTCGACGGCCATCCGCTCGGCGCGCTGGAGCTTCCGGGTCTGGGGACCGTCGGCGGCATCAGCTCTCGGAACGACACCCCGGAACTCTTCTACAGCTTCACCTCGTTTCTGGATCCCAACACCGTGTTCCGATACGACTTCAAGACCGGGCGCAGCACCGCATTCGAGGCCCCCCACCCGGCCTTCGATCCCTCCGGATACGAAACCAAACAGGTCTTCTACCCCTCGAAGGACGGCACCCGCATTCCCATGTTCGTCACGGCCCGAAAGGGCCTGAACCTCGACGGGTTGAATCCCACGCTGCTCTATGCCTACGGCGGGTTCGACATCAGCATCCTCCCGTTCTACAGCCCCGCGGTGATGGCCTGGCTCGAGATGGGAGGGGTCTACGCGGTGCCCAATCTCCGTGGCGGAGGGGAATACGGGGAGGAGTGGCACCACGCCGGGATGCTGGAGAAGAAACAGAACGTGTTCGATGACTTCATCGGGGCGGCGGAGTACCTCATCGCCGAGCATTACACCACGCCGGAGCGGCTGGCGATCGAGGGTGGTTCCAACGGCGGACTCCTGGTGGGAGCCGTCATGACTCAGCGGCCTGAACTCTTCGCGGTAGCGCTGCCGGCGGTCGGGGTGATGGACATGCTGCGGTATCAGAAATTCACCGGCGGAGCCTTCTGGGTGCCGGAGTACGGTTCCTCCGACGATTCCACGGCCTTTCAATATCTGATACGCTACTCACCGCTGCAGAACCTCAAAGCCGGGAGCTGCTATCCTGCCACCCTGGTCACCACCGCGGACCACGACGATCGGGTGGTGCCGAGCCACTCCTTCAAGTTCATGGCGACACTCCAGGCGGCGCAGGGCTGCGACCACCCGACGCTGATCCGGGTGGAGACCGAAGGGAGCCACGGCTACCGGCCCACCGACAAGCGGATCGCCGAGGTGGCGGACCTCTGGGCCTTCACCGCGGCGCGGCTGGGCCTGTCCCCCGTGCCCGCCCCCTAGCCACGATCCCCCCCGGACCGTACCTTTCCCGGGTCCGAAAGCCCAGCCCGGAACAAAAAACAGAATGCCGACCCTGCGCCCCCCCTCGCATCGTTCGACCTTCCCCGCCAGCCTCCTGCTGTTGGCGTGGGCTTCTGGGCTTTCGGCCCAGGCCGCGGTAGATCCGAACATCGCCTCTCGCGCCGTCGCGTTGGATCGTCAGGGAGAGCGCCAGGTTGCCACCGACATGCTGGGCCACTACCTGGCCACCGCTCCGGATGATGGTCGAGCCTGGCTGCAGCTAGGCCGGTTCTACCTGCTCGACAGCCGTGACTGGCACGCCCGCGGGCACCTCGGCGACCCTCCCGGAGCATTGTATCTCGATTTCGCGGCCACCGCGCTGGACCAGGCCGTCCGCCTGACCCTCGATTCCGGCCTGGTCTTCCGTGCCATGGTCGAGATGGACCGGGTGCTGATTTTCGTCGAGGACTCAGGGTGGGATGTCACCCGATCACGCCGGCCTCCTCTCAATTGGCCCGAGCTTCCCCCCTTCCTTCTCGAACTCGGCACCAACCTCCTCACCTCCTGTCCCCTCAACGGCGTGCTCCTGACCGGCAACGATCTCGAAAGCCTCACGGCCGGGTATGCCAGCTTCGCGATGGGCTATCGCTCGGACGTGCTGCAGCTTCGACCCGACTTCTACGCGACTGATTCCGCCTACCGACGCAGCATGGCGGTGGCTCTCGAGGCCGACCCCGCGGTCTCGGTCCGGGAGACTCTGGCTCGAACCGCCGCCCGCCGGCCGGTTTGCCTGAGTCCGCTCGCGGACTCCGCGGCCGCCCCGCTGGGCAGCTGGACCCCGGTTCGGCTGGTCCGGGTGAGCGGGCGCCCCGACCCCGGCGCCGCGCTGCCGGAGCCGCTCACGGTCACCGACCTCATTGCCGCCGAGCGGGATGGCGGGACCGCCTGGACCCGCGAGGTGCGCGCTGTCTATCAGTCCGCTGCGCGATACAATCGCCTGCTCTGCGCCGGTATTCTCGCCCTTGTCGGAGACCCCCCCCTCGGCACATGCGGCCGGTAAACCGCGTCCTCGTCGCGAACCGCGGCGAGAT
>JBGPJS010000352.1:0-4710 GCA_041485505.1 Gemmatimonadota bacterium
GGGCGTGCTGTACCGCTTCACACACCGCGCGAAACAGGAGCAGCCGCCCCGGGATCGAGGTCCCATAGTTGGCGCAGTACTCGGTGAGCGGCTCACCCTGGACGTACTCCATGACGAACCAGGGAGTCCCGTCGGGGAGCGTGTTGGCGTCGTAGAGCCGCGCGATCGATGGATGGTTGAGTTGCGCCAGCGTCCGTTGCTCGCTGGCGAAGCGCTCGCGGCGGGCCGGCGAGAGCCAGGCATCGCGCAGGATCTTTACCGCGGCCAGGCTGCCGAGGTCGCGGCGTTCGGCCAGGTAGACCACCCCCATCCCACCCTCACCGAGAACCTCCTTGATGCGGTACGGGCCGAATTCCCTGGGGGGCGCCGAGGCGGCGCCGCCTAGCACCTGGTTGGCGACCTGTCCCAGGTCACGGTCGAGCAGTGACGAGTCTCGGGCATCCTCTTCCAGGAGGGCCATCACCTCGGCCACCAGCCCCGGGTCATCATCGCATCCCGCCGCCAGAAAGGCCCGTTGCTCGGGCTTGGTGAGGTCGGCCGCGCCATGAAAGAGGGCCTGGATCCGTTCCCAGCGGGCTGGGTCCATTCTCATTCGGGGTCCCTCGGAATGAGGACAGCGGCTGGGACCGAGGCCTCGATAGTGCTCACCGCTCCCGCCGGAGCTCCGTGGCCAGCCATGCCTTGGCCGCGCGCCAATCGCGGAGGATCGTGGCCTCGGAAACCCCGAGCAGCTCCGCGGTCTCGGTGACGTCGAGCCCGCCGAAGAAGCGGCTCTCGACCATCATCGCCTGGCGGGGGTTGATCCGGGCGAGTTCCTCCAGCGCGGCATCCAGCCCCAACAGGTCGTCAGCGGAGGTCGCCGCCTCCTGAAGGGCGTCGTCGAAGGTGACCACAGCGGCGTCCTTGCCGCCTCGCTTCCCGGCGTGCCGCCGGCGCGCGGCCTCGATCAGCACCTGGCGCATGGCACGAGCCGCAATGCGCTTGAAATGCAGACGGGAGGTCGAGGCGATCCCCGGTGAGGCCGCCAACTTGAGCCAGGCTTCGTTCACCAGGGCGGTGGGGTTGAGCGTAGCACCCGGATCGTCGTGCCGGACGCTGGAGGCCAGGCGGCGCAGCTCCTCGTAGGCGGCGCTGAACAACTGGTCCAGCGCCTGCCGGTCCCCCGCCGGAATGCCCAGCTCATCGCTCCCCAGTCCTGGTGTCACTTGAGGGTTCCGAGGCGCCATGACGGCTTTTCCCGAGTGTCTGCGCATTGCGGTTAGAGGCCCCAAGCCGGCGGGCCCCGGGCGGTCGCAGAGAAGCTACGCCCTTTCCGAAAAACCGTAAGCCGGCCGCCGGCGGGCCAGCGCCAACCCCTTCATGAAGGAGTCCCCCCATGCAATCGGTTCCTCGACGGATGTGACGTTCTGATGTCGGGACCCCAGGTGCAGTCATCGACCTCATCACCACTCATCCTGGAGTAGGCGCCATGGAACTCGGGTGCCCAAAGTGCAGCTCGCCGGAGGTTCGCAAGCTTTCGCTCATCTACAATGAAGGCCTGTCCATCATCAATACGGTCAGTACCGGCACGTCAGGGGCGGTTGGATCGGGCGGGGGGATGGCGTTTGGCAGTCACAGTTCCCATACCACGGGGCGGCAGCAGACGGCGCTGTCGAAACAGGCCGCCCCGCCCGACAAGAAGCACTGGATCCTGTGGAGCATGGCCGCGGCGATGTGTGGCTTCGTCGCCCTGGGCGGCCTGACCCATCCAGGTTTCGGTACCCTCGCCGCCATCGGCCTCGCGGTCCTGTCGGTTCGCTTTGCTCTGAAGGGAAAGGAATACAATGCGGAGGTGCTCCCGGGCCTGCTGCAGCGCTGGGAGCAGCGTTTCATGTGCAACCGGTGTGGCGAGCGGTTCGTCCCCGCCTGAGGTCCGCTCCTGGAATACCTCAGGCAGCCGCAGATCAAACCCAGATTGTCGCAGGCGGTACTGACCACGTCGTTGGATCATCCACGTTCGTCTGCGTCAATCTGCGGCCCAACGATTCGGCGGCGCGTTCGCGGAGGGAGCGGGAGCGCCGGGCTTCTCACCCGTCGGAGAGGCGTGATGGAAAGCGAGTATCGGCAGGAGCAACTAGGCGGAGGTCGGACCCGCTTCATCATTACCCCGGCCTCCGTCCCCAAAGCAAGCCTGATTCCCCTGCTGCTTGGCGGGATGGCCGGTCTGATCGTTTTCGTCCTCGTGCTCGGGGACGGGGGTCTGCTCCGGACGGTCCTGGCCAGCCTCGGCGCAATATTCATCGGGCTGCTCGTGTCCACCACCATCAACCGCCACCTGGCCCACCGTGTGGCTCGTCACCGCTCACCCGGGGGCACCTTCATCGCGTCTCCGACCGGGCTGGAGCTGCCGACCGGCAGCGTCATTCCGCAGGGTCAGCTTCATCGGCTCATCCTTCGGAACGGCATCCCAGACGCCGATTTCGCGCTCGCCTACGACCCCACAGCGCTGGCCTGGCAGGGCATGTGGCTGCTGCCGGAGCCCGATCCCGCTACAGCCGCCCAGCGTGGCAATGCGGCCAGCGTCTCCTACCTGCTCTGCGCTGAACATGGCGGAGGATCCACCACTCTGGCCGGCGGCATGACCGAAACCACCGCATTCAGACTCCTGCGGGACGCCGGGAGGATACTGCAGCTATCCCGTTGAAGCGCCGGTCAAGCTCGCGGCCCACAAGCAAGGAGCCACAAGACCCGCAGGCCGCCTTTCGGAACTGGGAGGTGGATGCAGCGTGGAGGGCTCGGCGCGGGAAGGCCGAGGTACCGGGCGCTCATCTGTCGAGCCAGTAGGAGACCTTCACCAGGAAAGTGTCGTCGGCGTGGAGTCCGAACAGATCGCGGACATCGCCGAAGAAGGAGCGGGTCCCCTCGATCAGGTCCGAGCCCTGTCGCCCCTGGCTCCACACCAGGAAGAGGGTCGAGCCCCGGCGGTACTCCCAGCGGAAGACAACATTGGAGCGAAACTGCTTGAAGTTGAACCCACCGGGGTTATTGGTCACAGCGGTGTCCGCGTAGGGCTGGTAGCGGGCGTCGTAGGCGGCAGCGCGGGGCTGGGCCAGTTCCCGCACGTTGCTGTAGGTGCCTTTGGAGACGAAAGGCTGGGCATATACCTGCAGCGAAGCGGTGCGGGTGAAGGTGTAGTCGAGGCGCCAGGTCACGCTGTAGGTCTTCTGGTCCAGGTGCGCAAAGGTGTAGTGGGTGATGCCGGCTGGAACGGTGAAATTGCCGAACCACTGGCCGTCGTCGTGGTTCCGGGACAGGTTGGCGCTCAGGGACGTGGTGAAACGGGTGGAGACCTTGAGATCCAGCTCGGGACTCAGGCTGAGCGAATGGCTCCTGCCGCCATCGCCGCGGAAGTAATTCACCCAGAAGAAGGGCACCAGGGACTTGCGACCGTCGCCCTCGATGCCCCCCCAGGGAGCAAAGTAGGGACTCTGTCTCACGGCCGGGCCGCCCCGGGCGCATCGGTCGCAGAAGGTGGCGCCCAACTGGCCCAGGGTCCCGCCCAGGTGCAGCCACCAGCGGCTGTTGAGCTGGGTGTGCGCGTTGGTGTTGGCGGCCCGCTCGGTCGAAAGGCCCGCCGCACTCCAGTATTGCCAATAGTTGAAATTCCAGTTGAGGCGCTGGAAGACCTGGTTGGGATGATTGAACTGGAGCGCGGCCCAGGAATTCCAGCTCTGCTGGTCGGCCTGACGCAGGAAGCCCAGGTCGTTGATCTCCAACCCCGGCGAGCGCCGGCTGTACATGGCCTCGAAGTGCAACCGCTGGCCACCTACCTTCGCGAATCGGATCTCCTCGGCATCTCCCCCGAGGGAGGTGCGGGTCGAGTCGAAGGTCAGCGCTCCGTCGGGGCGCTGGTAAAGGTGCACCGGGTCCCGCTGAGTCGCGGCGATCGCCCCGGCGCTTCCGGCTACGCGGCTGAAATCGAGCGACCCGGAGACTTCGTAGCGCCCTCCGTGGAAGCGGTGCCGCGCGTCGATGGCGCCCACGTAGGCACTCCGCCTGAGGCTGGGGAGGGTGTACTGGTCGAGCGAGCGATTGACGCCGGTCAAGATTACCCCAACGCTGCCATTTCCCGCATTGTAGTCCTGGTTCGCGCGCACCACGGCATAGTTGGAGGTCGGCTCGATGGTGGCGCTCGCGACCCCGCGCTCCCGTCCGGTCACGGCGTCGACCAGGCCAATGGACAGCCCGCCGGGCAGTCGGCCGGTGAGCTTGGCGGCGCCCAGGATCCGGGTCGCCTGCGGTGACGAGGCGTCTCCGTACTGGTCGGCCAGCTGGGGCGAGCGCCCGATCCGCCTGGAGTAGAACAATCCCTCTCCGGTGCTGCAGTCATTCACCACGGCGCAATTGACGTTGAAGTTGAAGAGCCCCTTGCCCTCCACGAAGAACGGGCGGCGCTCGCTGAAAAAGGTCTCGAAAGCGGACAGGTTGAGCACCGAGGGGTCCGCCTCCACCTGACCGAAATCCGGATTGATCGTCGCGTTGAGCGTCAGGTTCGAGGCGACTCCGTACTTGAGATCGCCGCCCACGCTTACGTCCTGATGCCGATCGTAGGCGGTCCCCGCGGGCCGGGAAGCATTCTTGGTGAGGAAATACGGAATGATCTCGGCGTGGTGCGGGCTGGCGAGATCCGTCAGGCCGTGGAGCTCGCCGAACTGGGAGACGAACCCCGAC
>JBGPJS010000353.1:0-4709 GCA_041485505.1 Gemmatimonadota bacterium
GCCCGATGCCGACGGTCCCGGCCGGCATCTGCCCATTCAGCTGCTTCTCTAGTGCGGAGAGTTTGCCGGCCTGTTTGACGACCTTGATTCCGTGGCCGTTGACCACGGCGAGGCCGGAGGAATCATACCCACGATACTCCAGCCGCCGGAGACCTTCGATCAACAGTCCCGCCGCCTGCCGAGGTCCCACGTATCCGACGATCCCGCACATGTAGCCGTTTCCCTCGCGCTCAAGCCATGAACTCGCGACAGGCTCCCACCAGGGTTTCCGCTTCAGTCTGGCTGGGGGCTTCCGCGATGAATCGGATGATCGGTTCGGTTCCCGAAGGTCGGAGATGAACCCAGCGATCCCGCCAGGCCAGGCGAAGACCATCAGTGGTATCGGCCGCGGCATCAGGGAACCGCTCCCGGAGCCGCTGGTACACGGGCCCTAACTCTTTTCCTCTTGGGCCCTTAGCCTTGACGATCCGGTAGCTGGGGGCGGACCGAACCATCGCTGATACCGATTTCCCCGACCGGGCCAACAGGTGCAAGATCAGGGCCACTCCCACCGGCGCGTCGCGACCGATATGCAGCGAAGGAAGGATAACCCCACCGTTCCCTTCCCCACCAATAACGGCCCCCTCATCGCGGATGATCCGGGCCACGTTGGCCTCTCCCACCGGCGCCCGAATCAATCGCGCGCCGCATTCGCGGGCGGCGTCTTCCACCACGAGGCTGGTAGAGAGGTTTGCTACCACGACTGGCGGACCGGCGGACCGGCGGACCGGCGGGATGTCGGGCGGTTCGACCGCCGTCCCGCCGTCCCGCCGTCCCGCCGCCCCCAGCACCGCCCTCACCGCGAAGGCCAGGGTGTAGTCCTCCCCGATCGGCTCTCCCCGTTCATCCACGATCGCCAGCCGGTCCACGTCGGGATCGACGGCGAAACCCAGGTCGGCCCCGGACTCCCGTACCAGGCGGCCCAGATCACCCAGGTTTTCCGGCACCGGCTCCGGCGCCCTGGGGAACCGGCCATCGGTTTCGAGATTGATCGCGCTCACCCGACATCCGAGCCGGTCGAGCAGTGCCGGCATCGTGGTGCCGCCCGCGCCCCGCACACAGTCCAGAGCAATATGAAAGCCACGGGCGCGAATCGCCGTGACGTCGATCATCGGGAGTGCCAGGACCTGATCGAGGTGCCGGGCCACCGCCCCGGAGTCCTCGCGATATCCTCCAACGCCGTCCCATCCGGCGCGCTCCGGCCCGCTTCCACTCTCCGCCAGCGCCCGCACGGTGGCTCCGGCCTCCCCGTCCAGGAAGATCCCGTCGGGTCCGACCAGCTTGAGGGCATTCCATTCAATCGGATTGTGGCTGGCGGTCAGGATGAGACCCGCGCCGGCGTGATGGTGTTCGACCGCAAGCTGCACCGTCGGCGTCGGGACCACGCCGACATCAATGACCTCGACGCCGACCGACATCAGCCCCGCGGCGGCCGCGCGCGCGAACATCGGTCCGCTGGTCCGGGCGTCCCGACCCAACACCACCCGAGCACGGCCGGCTTGCCGAGCCCAGGCCCCGAGCGCGGCGGCGTGTCGGGCGACCAGCTCGGGAGTGAGATCCTTCCCGACGATCCCGCGCATGCCGGAGACGGAGATCATCAGGGTGTCAGACATGGCGGGGAAAATAGTTGGCAGATGGGCAGATGGGCAGATGGGCAGATGGGCAGAGCGCGGGATGGCGTGGGCTGACCTACTGGTCAAGACCCCCAATCAGGCACCTGCTGCCCCCGCCGCCAGCCGCCCATCTGCCCACTCTTAAACAGAAATCGGCAACCCCCACGGATCCGGAAACGCCTCGAGAAAGGCCGTCACTACCGGGGGGTCGAAGTGGGTCCCGGAGCAGGACCGGAGCTCAGCCATGGCTTCCGCCGGAGTACGCGAGGCGCGGTAGGCGCGATTGGTCGTCATGGCATCGAAGGCGTCCACCACCGCGACCACCCGGGCTTCGAGAGGAATCGTCTCGCCCACGAGGCCGTCAGGAAAACCCAGCCCATCGATCCGTTCGTGATGCGACCGCACGATGCGCAACACCACCGGATTGTCCCGCGCGAGCGGCGCCAGAATCCGTTCGCCGAGAGTGGTGTGCTCCGTGATGTGCTTGAACTCCTCCGGCGTGAGCACGGCAGGCTTGTGCAGAATGGACTCGCGGGTGCCGATCTTGCCAATGTCGTGCAGCTCGCCGCCCAGGCGGATATCCTCGAGCTGGTCCTCCGGCATCCCCAGCCGGCGGGCGGTGGCGGTGGCGTAGCGGCTCACTCGCATGGAGTGACCACTGGTATAAGGGTCCTTGGCCTCGAGCGCGTGGGCCAGGGTCTGAACCCCTTCCAGGAAGAGTTCCTTGATCCGGCTGGCCTGGGTCCGAACCTGGATTTCGAGAGTCTCCTGATAGCATCGGTTTTCCATCCGAAGCCGCCGCTTTTCCAGGGCCTGCCGTATTCTGGCCATCAACTCTTCTATCTGTACCGGTTTTCCCAGATAGTCCGCGGCGCCGGCCCGCAAACAGTCGACCGCGACCTCGATATCGGGTATCCCGGTCAACATGATCACGGCGGTGTCGGGGTAGCGTCGGCGCACCTCGCCCAGCAACGCCAGGCCGTCGAGCCCCGGCATCCGGACGTCGGTGATGACCAGCGCCACCTCCCCCTCGCGCTCGAGCAGTTGCAGCGCCGCCGTACCGGATTCGGCTTCGAGGCAGGTGAAGCCGTGGTGGCGCACCATGCGGGCGATGACCTGGCGGATCGACGACTCGTCATCCACCACCAGGCAGCGGACCACCCCATCGGCGGGGAGTGAAGTGATCTGGGGACGCAGGACTGCACGTGCCGCCGCCGGCTCGCTGGGAGAGTCGGGGCGGATATCGGCTCGACCGGTCATGCGGAAGAATAGCGGAAACGGAGAAGGCGGAGAAGGCGACCTCTCGGCCCCCTACACCGAGATCGGCAGCGCCGCGGGATCCGGGAATGCCGTGAGGAAGGCCGCGACCACCTTGGGATCGAAGTGGGCACCGGCGCAGGCGCGGAGTTCATCCTGCGCGGCGGCGGGAGTTCGGGAGGGCCGGTAGGCCCGATTGGTGGTCATGGCGTCGAAGGCATCGACCACCGAGACGATCCGGGCTTCCAGGGGCGACTCCTCGCCCTTGAGTCGGTCGGGAAACCCCCGGCCGTCGAAGCGCTCGTGATGGTTCCGCACGATCTTGAGCACCACCGGATTTTCCCGGGCCAGCGGTGCCAGGATCCGCTCCCCCAGAATGGTGTGCTCGGTGATGTGCTGAAACTCCTCCTCGGTCAGCGGTCCGGGCTTGTTGAGCACGGCCTCCCGGGTGCCGATCTTGCCGATATCGTGCAATTCGGCACCCAGTCGGATGTCTTCGAGGTGGTCGCCGGTGAAACCGAGGTGCAGCGCGGTCCTGACGGCGTAGCGGCTCACCCGCATGGAGTGACCGCTGGTGTAGGCGTCCTTGGCCTCGAGGGCATGGGCCAGGGTCTGGACCCCCTCGAGAAAGAGCTCCTTGATGCGCTTGGCCTGATACCGGACTCGGCTTTCCAGGTTCCGCTGATAAAACCGCTTCTGCAGCAGGAGATCGCGCTTCTCCAGCGCCTTGGCCACCCGGGCCCGGACCTCGTCCACCATGGCCGGCTTGGCGATGTAGTCCAGCGCCCCCTTATCGAGACAGGCGACGGCGGTCTTCACCTCGGCAACCCCCGTCAGCATGATGACGGCGGTGTCGGGATACCGCCGCAGCAGCTCCTCCAGGAGGCCCACCCCATCGAGTCCCGGCATATGGACGTCGGAGATCACCAGCGGCACTTCGCCCTCGCGCTCCAGGACCCCGAGCGCCTCGAGCCCGGACGCGGCCTCCAGACAGACCAGTCCCTGGGTCTGAACGATCCGCACCATCGCGTGCCGCACCTGGGCATCATCATCCACCACCAGGCAACGGGCGGCGATCATTCTCTGGGGCTCTGCTTCCAGCAACGCCGTAGCACTCATACGCACTCTCCATTACGTTCCCGCATACCTCAGCCTTCAACCCTATGACGCAGCTCCTGCCGCACGATCTCGATCACGGTTTTGCCACCCGCGCGGTCCATGCGGGGCAGGTGCCCGACCCGTTGGCCGGAGCCGTGATGACGCCCATTTATCAGACTTCCACCTACATCCAGGAAGGGATCGGCCGCCACAAGGGCTACGAGTACGCCCGGACACAGAACCCCACCCGCGAGGCGCTGGAGCGCAATGTCGCGAGCCTCGAGGGCGGGCGGCACGGCTTCGCGTTCGGCTCAGGGCTCGCGGCGGCAGACTCCCTTCTCAAGCTTCTCAACGCCGGCGACCACGTCGTGTGCGGAGAAAACGTGTACGGCGGCACCCACCGATTGATGGAACGGATCTACCGGCGATTCGGCCTCAGTTTCACCTTCGTCGATACCAGAGAGGTCGCCAATATCGAGCGCGGGCTGACACCGGCTACCCGCATGATCTACTGCGAGACCCCCACCAATCCGATGATGAACCTCACGGACCTCTCGGCCGTGGGACACTTGACCCAGGCCCACGGCCTGTTGTTCGTGGTGGACAACACCTTCGCGACCCCGTACTTCCAACGCCCGCTCGAGCACGGCGCCGACCTGGTCCTGCACTCCACCACCAAGTACCTCAACGGCCACAGCGATA
>JBGPJS010000354.1:0-4708 GCA_041485505.1 Gemmatimonadota bacterium
AGTTCGAGTGCTGGGTGCTGGGTGCTGGGTGCTGGGTGCTGGGTGCTGGGTGCTGCGCCAAAAATAGCCGAGAGGGGAGGCTACGGCCAATCCCCTCATGTCCCCCAGGCGAGAATCACCACCACGTCGGTCACCGCCCAGGCGGCCAGGGCCTGGTACATCCCTCTCTGATGCTCCGCGGGAGTCATTCGATCGTGGGTCGCCAGCCAAGGCAGCAGTACCCAGGCCCACGCCAGCCCCGCGAGTGTGACTCCAGCCCAGCGCAGAGGATCGGTGCCATTGAGGCGCCAGCCTGCCCGCAGACCCGCGGCGAGGAAGCCCCCGAAGGCAAATCCGGCGGCCACCACGGCGACAGCGAGGCTGTTCCGCATGCCGATGATCAGGGCCAGGGTGCGGTCGCCGCGGCGGCGATCCTCCTCAAACTGGTAGAGCTGGGTGAGCGGATAGAGCGCCGCGAAGAGGGGACAGAAGGCGGCGAGTACCAGGAGCTGGAACGGTTGGGGTATCCGGCCGGTGACCGCGAACCCGGCATAGGGAGTCAGGGTCCCGAACCCGACCATGTTGATGACCCAATCCGCTCCGGCTACGGCCTTGAGCCTGACCGGCGGAACCGAGTAGAGAAGTGAGAGGGCAAAACAGGTAGCGTAGGCGATAGCGAATTCTCGCGGGAGCAGCAACGCCAGTCCCTGTCCCACAACCATGATGAGAAATGCGAACAGGGCAAGATAGGCCGGGACCGGAGGGGGTGAACGGAGGTATCCGATGTCACCTTCGTCCCGGTCGAAAGCCGAGTTGATTGCGAGGGTACCACCGTTGAGGAAGACGACCCAAAGCGCGAGCCCGAAGAACCCGGAGCCGAGTTGGTCGCCGCGCCAGGCACCCGACACTCCCACCGCGAGCAGGTAGCCCAGGGCGGTGTGGGCAGCCATGATGGGCCATTCGGCGGGCCGCAGGTGCAAAACGTAGTCGAAGGACCGCCCCAGGAGACGGTAGCCCAGGGTACGAGCCGCCGTCACCACCGCAGGCCGAGGTGCCCGGCGGCGAACCGCAGCCCCTGGAGCGTGAGGTCGGGAGCCACCGATTCGATGCTGGTGGTCAGCGGAGCAACCACGCCGGCCAGTCCGCCGGTCGCGACCACCTTGGGAGTCTTTCCACCCGGCCACTCGCGCAGGATTCGGCGCACGATGCCATCGACCGCGTCGGCCGCGCCAAAGAGCACCCCGGCACGGATGCACTCTTCGGTGCGGCGCCCGATGACCCGTTCGGGCGGGCGGAGTTCGGTCGCCGGGAGCTTGGCCGCCCGGCGAGTGAGCTGATCGGCGGAGGTCCTGAGACCGGGCATGATCACGCCGCCGATGAAGCGGCCGTCGCCGGTGATGCAGTCGAAGGTGGTCGCCGTGCCGAAATCCACCACCAAGGTGTCGGTGTGGTAGAGCTCGACGGCCGCGAGGGTGTTGACGATTCGGTCGGCGCCGACGCTGAGGGGCTCATCGACGTCGAGCCGGATCGGGAGGGGCGAGCGGGCGTCCACCCCCATCGGGCGGGCGGCCGTCACGTCGTGGATCCCCTCCGAGAGGCTCTCGGTCACCCCCGGGGCCACCGAGGCAAGGCAGGCCGCGCGCACCTCGTTGGGGGAGTGGCCGGCCTGCACCAGCAGCGCCGACAAGGTGGCCCCCCACTCATCCGGCGTGCGGTCGGGATTGGTGGTCAGCCGCCAGTGGGCCGAGAGCGCGTCACCCCGGAAGAGCCCGACGGTGATTTCAGTGTTGCCGATGTCGAGGGCCAGGAGCATGGCTCAAACTACCAGCGTAAGCGGTGAGCGGTAAGCGGTGAGCGGGCAGCGCCTGGAAACACCTGCTTACCGCTCACTGCTCACCGCTCACCTTGAAGCTCCACCTGCCCGTCCCGCACGGCGACCTCGCTCCCATCGGGTCGCCGGATCAGGAGGGCCCCATCGCCATCGATTCCGGCCGCGATCCCGGGCGCCGGCCCGAGGAGGATGCGGCCCGCGAGCCAGTCCCGTCGCCCAAGGGACCGGCGCTCGGCCGCATCGAGGGCGGCCCCGCGTCGCGCGATCCCCTGGAATCGTTCAGTGAGTGGTGCGACTAGCTGGTCGGGAGTGAGATTGGCACACCAGTCCGCCAGCCGGGCAGCCGCCCCCGCGACCTCCAGGGGAATCGGATTTCTTACGTTCAAGCCCACGCCGATCGCGACCCAGGAGAGCGCCTCGCCGTGCCAGCGCGCCTCGCAGAGGATTCCACCGGCCTTGCGATCCGCCAGTACAATGTCGTTCGGCCACTTGAGCATGACCGGCGGCAATCCACCCAGGTTGTCCAATGCGTCCGCCACCGCCAGGCCCACTCGGAGGCTGAGCAGATCGAGTCCCGCCGACCCATAGGGGCGATAGAGCTGGCTCAGCCAGAGTCCGCCCGCTGGGGAATGCCAGAGCCGGCCCCGGGTCCCCCGTCCCGCCAGCTGTTCCTCCGCCACCACCCAGGTGCCGTCTTCGGCGCCATCGGCGGCCAACTCGTGAATCGCATCGAGGGTTGAGCCGACCCGGCCCAGCCGGTACCCGCGCGGGGCCACGGCCTCAGGCAACTTTCCAATAGAGCGCGAACAGGGCGGCACCAAACCCGATTCGATACCACGCAAAGACGGCAAAGCTGCTGCGCGACACATATCCGAGGAATACCTTGACCACGAGCAGCGCGGAAACAAATGCGGTCACGAATCCAAGGGCGAAGACCGGAAGGTCGGCGACGGAGAGCAGGGCGCGGCTCTGGACCAGCTCGAAGAGGGTCGCGGCGAACATCACCGGAATGGCCAGAAAGAAGGAGAACTCGGTCGCGGCGGTGCGAGAAAGGCCGAGCAGATATCCGCCCATGATGGTGGCGCCGGAGCGAGAGACGCCGGGGAAAAGCGAGAGCACCTGGGCCAGGCCAATTCCGAGAGCTTTGGAGGCAGGCATCCCCTCGACCTCAGCAAGAGTGGTCGCGGGTTTGGAACCCTCGATCAGGAGGATCCCGAAGCCGCCCGCGACCAACGCGCCAGCCACCGTACGGGGGTTGAACAGGTGCTCCGTGATCCAGTGATGGGCGAGGAAGCCCACGATCGCCGCGGGGAGAAAGGCGATCATGAGATTGACAATAAGCCGGCGGCTGGCGGGATCTCCCTTCCAGTCGAGTGCCACCCGGCGGATCGTGCTCCGGTAGAGCCAGACCACGGCGAGGATGGCGCCGAGCTGGATGAAGATCTCGAACACCTTGGCGCGCTCACCGGTGAAGTGGAGCCAGTCCCCGACCACGATGAGGTGGCCCGTGGAGGAGACGGGGATGAATTCGGTGACGCCTTCGACGAGGCCGAGGATGAGGGCGCTCAGGAAATCCATGGCAGCTTCCAGTCGCCAGCTGCCAGCAGCCAGCCGGATGAAGGTGGGATCGTGATTCTGCTGGTAGGTGAAGCTGAGAGCTGGCAGCGGGTGGCTGGCGGCTACGCTAGCACCTCGGCATACAGTGCTTCATATTGCGGCACCACCCGATCGCTCGAATAGGTCTGCGCCTTGGCCAGTGCTGCCTCGGACATGAGCCGCTGGGCCTTGGGATCGCGCAGCAACTCGACCGAGCGGCGGCCCATGGCTTCGACCGAGCCGACCGGCTCCAGGATGCCGTTGACGCCGTCTTCGATCACTTCAGGCAATCCGCCGGCGCGGGAAGCCACCACCGGTGCCCCGCACGCCATAGCCTCGAGCGCGGCCAGCCCGAATGATTCCGACTGGGAGGGCAGGAGGAACAGGTCGGTCGCCTGGAGGAGATTGACCACCTTGTCCAGGCGACCGAGGAAGCGGACGTCCTCTTCGACCGAGAGATCGCGGGCTTCCCGTTCGGCATCGACCCGTTCCGGACCGTCCCCGATCATCAGCAGCGTGGCCGGCATGGCCCGCCGGATCCGGGCGAAAACCCGGACGACGTCCTTGACCCGCTTCACCTCGCGGAAGTTGGAGACGTGGCTGATCACCTTGTGACCCGGGGGTGCCAGCCCGTCACGGCAGCCGTCGCCGTCGGGGCGGTACTCGGCCAGGTTGACGAAGTTGGGGATCACTTTCAGATCGCAACTCACGCAGCCGAAGGCACGGTAGGTCTCATCTCGAAGGAAACTGGAAACCGCGGTCACTTCGTCCGACTGCTCAATCGAGAACTTGGTGATGGCGTAGAAGCTCGACTCCTGGCCCACCAGGGTAATGTCGGTGCCGTGGAGGGTGGTGATCACCTTGATGGGCCGGACCGGCTTGAGCATCTCGCGCGCCAGCCAGGCAGTGGTAGCGTGCGGGATGGCGTAATGCACATGGAGGATGTCCAGCTCCTCCTGCAACGCCACTTCGTGCTGCTTCGAGGCCAGTGCCAGGGTATACGGGAAGTGATCAAACAGCGGATAGCGGCCCATGCGGGTGTCCACTTCATGGAAGTAGACCCGCTCGGCATAGCCCCGGAGCCGGAAGGGCGAGGCGTAGGTGATAAAATGGACTTCGTGGCCCCGCCGGGCGAGTTCGAGGCCCAGCTCAGTGGCCACGGCACCAGAGCCGCCGTAGGTCGGGTAGCAGGTGATGCCGATTCTCATGGGAAGAGTCGAAAGTCGAAGGTCGAAGGTCGAAAGTCTTGCGGCCCAGCTTCGAACTTCTTTACCTTCGACATTTGACCTTTGACCTTCGACC
>JBGPJS010000355.1:0-4708 GCA_041485505.1 Gemmatimonadota bacterium
GCCATTCGGTGACCAGGCGGACAATGTCCCCAGTTAGCCGTTGAGTGTCCGCGAGCCTGGCCTCCATCCCAGGGGGGCCGGCGTCGAGGGTTTCATTCGCGATGTATCCGGCGAGCTGGTCGGGAGAAAGACTCAGGCGCGTGCCAAGAGTCCGGATCGTTCTCTCGGTCAGGCGACGCTTCCCCCGGAGCAGCTGCGAGAGGGTGGCATGATCCAGCCCCAGGTATTTGGCGAACGCGCGAAGGGAGTAGCGGGAGTTGCGAGCACAGCGGGCGCCGAGCTCGGACCGCAACAGGATCCGGAAGCTGGAGTGCGGTGATTGTACGCCGAGCCCGCCGTGGAGCGTGGTCTTCATGGGGCGTCAGTATACCGTCCGGAGCTGGAAGGGGAAAGAGAATTCGGCCAACAAGTGGGGCAGCCGAATTGCCCCGGGCGGGGCCAATGTTGCCGCCCCCTCGGCATGAGGGCGGAATCCGGGATGCCGGATCCATCGTATTGCCCTCTCGTCGGTTCGGTCACATAGTAAAGACTCGCTGCGATAGTCCGAGCCCATCCGTGGGAAGGAGCCGACCGTGAGCTCTGATTTCGAAGCCCGCTTCCAGGCCGCCCTGCCGGACCGCTACGCCGTCGATACGCGTATCGCCGAGGGTGGCATGGGCATCGTCTTCCGGGGGCGGGATCTCAAGTTCAATCGCCCTGTTGCCATCAAGGTCCTGACACCCTCGGCCGCTGCTTCCCTCGGACCGGCGCAGTTTCTTCGCGAGATCCAGCGCACCGGCAATCTGCACCATCCTCATATCCTGCCAATCCTCGACTGGGGCGAGGCGGCGGGTGTTCCCTACTACGTAATGCCGTTGGTGCGGGATGGCTCGTTGCGGGACCTGCTCACGCGTCGAGGCCGCCTGTCCCTGTCCGCTACGGTTGACCTGGTGCGGGATCTTGCGGAGGCGCTCTCGGCGGCGCACCAGCAGGGGGTACTGCACTGCGATATCAAGCCGGAAAACATCCTCATGGCTGATGGCCGACCCTTGTTGGCTGACTTCGGTCTTTCACGGGCGCTGGCCCAGGCCGACACCGGGAGGCGGGGCGCGGTGGATCTGGCCGGGGGTTCGGCGCCCTATGTCAGCCCGGAGCAGGCCTCGGGCGAAACCGATCTCGACGCCCGGTCGGACCTCTACAGCCTCGCCTGCGTGGTGTATGAGATGCTTGCCGGTGAGGTGCCGTTTGCCGGGCCTACCACCCTGGCCACGGTCGCCCAACGCTTCAGCGGCCCACCCCCATCCCTGGCGGAGAAACTGCCTCACCTACCTCCGGCCGTGAGCGCCGCGGTAGGCAGCGCCATGGCACTTCGGCGCGAGGCCAGGCCACCCGGCCCCGCCGAGTTCGCCGCCGAGCTCCGGCTCGGTGCGCTGCGGACCAGGCCGTCGCTCTGGGAACGGCTCTCACTCGTGATGGCACAGGTGTCGGCCCGCGCCCGGCCGCTCTTCGAGCGAAGAAAGACTCCGGTACTGACCACGGTGCGTCAGGACCTGCGCTACGCGCTCCGGTCGCTCGGACGCCGTCCCGGCATCACCCTCGTGTTGCTCCTCACTCTTGGTCTCGGCATCGGGGTGAACGCCGCAATGTTCAGCCTGATCAACGCGGTCATGATCCGGCCGTTGCCCTATCCGGAGCCGGATCGGCTGGTGGCCTTCTTCGAGTTCGACCGGCCGAGACAGCTCCGCATCGCGGTGGCCGATCCCAACTTCAGGGACGTCCGCGCCCGGGTCTCCCAGTTCTCAGGCCTCGCGGCGTACCGGGGTGGAGGCAGCCAGGTGGCCGGTGGGTCGGCCCCGACCCTCGCGGATGGCTATCTGGTCAGTCCGGACTTCTTCCAAGTGCTCGGCGCTACTCCCGCGCTGGGTCGTACCTTCTCGGCTCGGGAAGTGGCGGCTGGTGGATCGCCGGTGGCCGTCATCAGTCATGCGCTCTGGGTGCGAGCGTACGGTGCGGATCCCGGAGTGCTGGGACGCCGGCTGGCACTCTCCGGCATCGAAACCTCCATTGTCGGGGTCATGCAGGAGGGTTTCGAGTTCCCACGCGGGGCCGAGCTGTGGGTGCCCGACCAGGTCAGGGGGCTGGGGCCTTCCCGGACCGCCCACAATCTTCGAGTGGTTGGCCGACTTCGCGACGGTGCCTCGCTGACCTCGGCCCAGGCCGAACTCACCGCGATCGCCGGGGGGATTGCCCGGGAGCATCCGGGAGAACTGAGACCGGACTTCGATCTGCAGGTCCTCGCGCTCCACGAGCAACTCATTGGCGGCACCGGCGCTACGCTGCTGTTGCTCTCGGGTGTCGTCGGCCTGGTGCTGCTCATCGCCTGCACCAACCTGGCGCTGGTGCTGCTGTCTCAGGCCATCGCCCGGCGGCGGGAGATGGCTATCCGGCGGGCGGTGGGCGCCGCGCCGCGGCGGCTGGTCGGACAGCTGCTGACCGAGAGCTGCCTGCTCGGTCTCCTCGGTGCCCTGGTGGGTCTCGGCCTTTGCGCGGCTACCCTCGGCGCTCTCAACGCTGTGGTCCCTGATGGTTTCATTCACACCGGGCGAGTCACCCTGGACTGGCGGGTGGTCGCCTTCACGCTCGGATTGGGATTGGCGAGCGGCCTGTTCTTCGGGCTGGCCCCGGCCTGGCTCACCGCGCACCGCACCCCGGTGGATCTTCTCAAGAGCGACACCGGCATTGTGGGGGCCGGCGGTCGACGGCGCCGACTCGGAGGCTTGCTGGTGGTGCCTCAGTACGGACTGTCTCTCGCCGCGCTCCTGGTGGCTGGCCTGATGCTCAAGAGCATGTTCCGTCTGGCCGAGGTGGACCCCGGTTTCGATACCGGTCACCTCATCACGGCGGCGATGGATCTTCCTCTCAGCCCGCCGTCTCCCTATGCGGATGTGGCCTACGCCAATCGCTTCCTGACGAGTATTGTCGAGCGGGTTCAGGGGTTCGCAGGCGTGCGCTCGGCCTCACTGGACGTGGCCGTCCCATTCACCGGCCCCAACACCAACCTCCAGATCCAGGCCGAGCAGGGGAATGATCTGGCCGACTTCTGGCCCGACCTTCGAATGATCGGTCCCGGCTACTTTCGGACGGTGGGCATTCCGGTGCAGGTGGGGCGGGAATTTGAGCGGGGCGACTCGGCTGGGCGGGAACCAGTGGCCATCGTGACCCGGACACTGGCGACTCGACTTTGGGGCGACGCGGATCCTCTCAACCGGCGGGTCGGCCGCCCCGGACAGTGGGTCCGGGTGGTGGGTGTGGCCACCGATGTGCGGACCCAGCTTGACGCTCCACCCCGGAGCGCCCTCTACCTGCCACTGGCTCAAGCGCCGTGGCGGGTCTCTTCCGTCACGCTGGTCGCTGATGTCGAGGGAGACCCGGCACGCTACACCAAGGCCCTCCGTGACGCGATCAGCCAGCAGGATCCGGACATGGCGCTGGGGCGGACCGAAACGATGAACGCCATCCGGCGTGAATCCCTCGCGGCGCCAAGATTCCGGACCGCGCTCCTCAGCGGCCTTGGCGCCCTGGCCTTGACGCTTGCCCTCCTCGGCATGTACGGCGTGATGTCCTTCTCGGCTTCCCAACGCCGTCATGAGATCGCGATTCGATTCGCCCTCGGGGCGGAACCGAAACACATCTTGGGCCTGCTCACGGGGGAAGGAGTCCGCATCGTGCTCCTGGGGCAGCTGCTGGGAATGGGACTGGCACTATTGGGTGGGCGCCTGGCGCGCGGGCTGCTGTTCGAGGTCGGTGACCGAGATCTTGGGGTCTTCCTCAGCGTCTCCCCCGCCCTGGCCGCAGTGGTACTCCTTACGTGCCTGGTCCCGGCTCGGCGCGCAGCTCAGGTGGATCCGGCAACCGCGCTGCGGGGGTAGGGCCAGCGGATCAATCAAGCCACGTCGGTGTCCGTCATGATCTGGGTGGCTGATCGCCCGGGCCATCGCGCCCTACCGCACTCGCAGCCGCAGGATCACCGGTGGCGCGAGGAGCGCGCCGTCTCGCAGCCGGCCATCGTCGTCGTACTGGTCCCACTGGCTGTTCGCGACGTAGTAGAAATCCCTCCCGAAGAGGGTGCCGATAGTTGGCTGATCGGCAAGCGGGAGATGGCGGTCGAGAACCTCCACCCCGAGGACCCGCGTCTCAGCCGAGTCGAGCAGCAGCCGGACCACGCGCGCCGGGGTCACCCCGTTCTGGATCGCCAGGAGCGCCGGTCCATCCCGAGCCAAGCCGTCAAGGCCAAGGACGGTAGTACCCTCGGGGAATGCCAGCCAGTGGACCGCCTTGGAGGCGAGATCGATCGCAAAGAGGCCATGGGAATAGTCCGCTACCAGGAGACGGCGGCCGCTGGCTGAGAGTACCAGGCCTTGCAACGAGCGGAACTGCGGATGGGAAAGGAACTCTTCGATGCTGTCGCTGCCAGCGCGGATCCGGTAGATCGCCGGGTACTTGCTGTCGGTCGCGTAGACATCTCCGTTGGGCGCGACCAGTAAATCGCCGAGGAGGTGCCCGCCGGAAACCGGGGAAAGCCAGAGCCGGTGTCGGAGCTGGCCGGTGCGGAGCTCAAAGGCGAAAACCCCGGACCGTCCGCTATCGGCCGGATCATACCCGGCCATCTGGGGAGTCGCCGCAGTGGTGGCCCAAAGCAGTCCATGCCCCGGGTCGGCGCGCACGCCCA
>JBGPJS010000356.1:0-4702 GCA_041485505.1 Gemmatimonadota bacterium
ATCGGGGATTCCCGCCACCAAGGAGCCGACCGTCATGAGTACGGTCCCGGAAAGCACGGCCTTGATGGCCCCCGACAGGTTGAAGCCCGCGATCAGCTCCAGCTTGGTGATCGGCGTGACCAGATAGCCCTCGTGCAACCCCCGCGCCTTGTCATCGATGTAGATGATCCCACCGCCGATCATCACCATCATGAAAACGGACATGACGATAGATCCGGGGAGCAGATACTGGATATAGGGGACGTAAGGGTAGACCTCGACGACTTCCAGCGTCACCTGCCCCGGCATTCGATTGGGCCGGGGATCGGGGCGGTTATAGGCGTTGAGGAGGCCGTTGAGGTTCGCCGCGAGGGTCGCGGCAACGAAGTTGTCGGTGTTGTCCTCGATCAGCGCCACCCGCGGATCATGCCTCGCGAGCGTCCGGCGGGAAAACTCCGGTGGGATCGTCAAGACTCCGTTGATGCGCCCGTTCCGCAGGTCGGTCAGGGCCTGCCCGGCATCGTGGTAGACCACCGGTTCGAAGGTTTGAGCATTGGCCGCCAGGGCGCCGGCCAGTTCGCGCAGCCGGAGCGCCGGCACGCCACCATCCTGGTCCACCACTCCGAGCCGGAGGTGTTTGACGCTTCCGCCGAACGCGTAACCCAGGACCACCAGCTGTACGATCGGGAAGACCATGGAGGCGACCACCAGGGTCGGGCTCCGCCGGAAGCGCCGCAGCTCGCGTTCGATCAAGGCCAGGGTTCGCCACATGGGACATTCGCTCCGCGCTACCGACGGGTGACCATGATCGAACGATCGGCGGGGGACGGCTCCTGAAGGGCGTCCCGCAGCTGGCGACCGGCATAGTGCACGAAGACGTCGTCCAGTGTGGTGCTCTGGACCGCCAGCGAATGCACGGCAAGTCCCGCGGCCGCGGCCGCCTCCAGCAACGCCATGGTGGTCGCGGGGCCGTTCTCCGAGGCGATGCGGAACACCGGCGCATCCCCCGATACCCGCAGGACTCCGGGAAGCATCTTGAGGCGGTCGACCCAGCCAGGGGGTGCCACGGCAAAGCTGACGTCCAACACGTTGTTCCCGGGGACCCCGGCCTTGAGCCGCATGGGAGAGTCGAGCGCCATCAGGCGGCCATGGTCGACGATCGCGACCCGATCGCAGAGTCGATCCGCCTCGTCCATGTAGTGGGTCGTCAGCAGGACTGTCAGATCCCGCTCCGCCTTGACCCGCTGCAGCATTTCCCACACCGCCACCCGGGACACCGGATCGAGTCCCGTCGTCGGCTCATCGAGAAAAAAGATTCTGGGCTGGTGCACCAGGCCGCGGGCGATCTCCAGCCGACGGCGCATGCCGCCCGACAGATTCTTGACCGGTCGGGAGGCCCACTGGGTCAGCTCCACCGCCGCGAGCAGCTCCGGGATCAGCCGGCGCCGACGCTCCCGCGGCACCCCGTAGAGTTTGGCGAAGATCAGCAGGTTCTCCTCGGCGCTCAACTCCAGATCGCTGGTGAGGGCCTGGGGAATCACGCCGATGGCCCGGCGCACTCCATCCGGCTCCCGCACGATGTCGCAGCCACCCACCAGGGCGGACCCGCTGGTGGGGGGCATGAGCGTGGTCAGCATCCGGATCAGGGTCGACTTGCCCGCGCCGTTGGGGCCCAGCAGCCCGAAGATCTCGCCGGTTCCGACGGTGAAGGAGATCTGCTCCACCGCCGCGAAGTCCCCGAAGTGCTTGGTCAGCGCCCGCACATCGATGGTGCCGTCCGCCGGGGGATTCACCGGGTCACCGGCAGCAGCACGTAGGCGGTCATGCCCACGGCCAGCCGCCGGTCGGTATTGGCGACCCGAAGGCGGAGCTCGAAGGTCTTGATGTCGCGCTTGGTGCGGCTCACATCGCGCTGGGTCGCGAAGTCCGCGTCCACCCCGCGGAAGAACACGGTACCCGCGCGGGTGGCCCCGGAGGGAAGCCGGACCGTGAGCTGGTCGCCCAGACGGATCCGGTCGATGTAGCTCTCCTCGACATCGGCCCGCACCCAAAGGTCTTCGGGATCGATGAGGGTGAGGATCGGCTGGCCCTGATTCACGAATTCCCCCGCCCGCACCGAGCGGACGTCCACCACGCCGTTGATGGGAGCCCGAATCTCGGTGTACCCCAGCCGCACCTCGGCCTTGGTGCGCTGGGCCTCCGCGGCCGCCCGCTGCTTCTCCGTGACGGCCACCGCGCTCCGCCGCACCGTTACCTGCTCCGCATTGGCCCGCGCCAGCGCCAGCGCAGCCTGTTGAGCCGCGACTTGGCGGTCGAGTGCGTCCACCCGGGCCCTGGCGGCATCCAGGCCGGTCCGCGCGTGGTCCACATCCTGCGCCGCGGCGACGCCCTGGGCTCCCAACGGCGCCAGCCGCTCGAACGTCAACCGCGCATCCTCCAGTGACGCGGCCGCCTGCGCAGCCTCGGCTTGGCTGGCCGCAAGCATCGCCTCGGCCTGACGGATCTGCTGCTCGGTCTGCTGCTCCTGGTAGCGGAGCGCCGCCTCACTGCCCCGCACCTGGGAGACGAAGCCTTCGGCGGTTTGAGCATAGTAGGCCCGGTCGGCCTCGAGTTCCGCCGGTGCAATGACAGCGAGGAGCTGATTGCGGGCGACGCTGTCCCCCTCTTTGACCAACAGCCGATTCACCTGGCCGGCGATCTGGGGCCCGATGATGACCTCATTCGTGGTCACGATGCCGGTGAGAACCAGGATGGTGGGCCCCGGCCGGAGGAGCCCATACCCGATTCCCCCGACGAGAGCCACCAGGCCGAGGGCCAGGGCAACCCGTCGCGATTTCAGCATGGGGCGGTCCCCGACGGATGACCCGGGCTCGGGCTCAATTGACCGCCGGCGCATCGGCAGTGAATCCACACGTGAGGCATCCGGGTCGGGGCGACTTTCTATCGCTTCCAGCTGACGATGCGCGGCGGCTCCCGTCCATGCGACGGGGTGGGCCTCGCCGGCTTGCCGACGACAATCGGCGCGACAGGCGCATGATCGGCCGGGATACCCAGCTCACTCTTGACGCCAGGAAGGGTGAGCCACTCGCGCGCCAGCCCGATCCAACAGGTACCGAGCCCGAGGTCGTGGGCGGCGAGCATGAGGTTCTGGGCCGCCAGCGCGCAGTCTTCCTCCACATAGGGTCCCTTGAACCGAGCGCAGATCACGATCAGGAGCGGCGCCCCGTGGAACAGCTGATATTGGGGATCGGCCACGGTCGGCCGGAGCTTCGCGAAGGGTCCCTCGGCGGGCATGGTATCGAGCAGGTACGCCAGCGCCCGACCCGCCAGCCGATCCAGCAGAGGACGACCCTGGAGGATCGCGAACGCCCACGGCTGTTCGTTCATCGCACTCGGCGCCTGGATGGCGCTCTCCAGCAGCCGATGGATGACTTCCTCCGGAATCGGGTCGGGGGTGTATTCCCGCACCGCGCGGCGTCCATAGATCGCTTCTTTGAGTTCCATCGCATGCCTCGAGCGGCCAACACCCTCCGATGCTCTCGATTGTGGCGGGCCAACCGCCGGCGGCGTCGAGCATTGGCCGAGATGGGCGAATCTACCGAGCAGCGATTAGACTGGAGTGAAATGGTTCTGAATGAGATCTTAGTATTGGGAGGGACGAGCAACGGAGGTGCTACTTATGCGTCCAGCAGGCGAGAGGCGCATTCAGGGCCGGACAACCCTCGCCGTCGAGAACCCGGCGGCCGCGGGTGCGTATCCTCACGCTAACTGTGCTGATCATCACCTTGGGAGGCTCCGCCGTCCGGAGCCCAGGCGGCATTTCGGCAAGCCTCGGCCATCTTGACCAGTGAGCAGGAGACCAAGGCCGTTGAGCTGCTCGAGACCCCGACGGGTAGCGCCCTCGGTCCTCAGTCCTTTTCCGCTCTCAGTCCTGTCTCAGTTCACCCGGAAGAGCATCCGCCCGATCGCCACGTAGAGTCCACCACCCAAGAAGTAGGCCTTCCCGAGGCTGGACCCGATGTCGCGAGGCTGGGCACTATAGTCCGGCTGGGCGAGATATCGTCGATGGGCGATTCCGAAGGCGTTCCGCAGCGCGATGGCGCCGTTGGGATCCAGCGCATCGATGGTGCTCGGGGTCCCGAAGGAGGTCACCTGGGTCTCAACCCCGGCCGGGGAGCGGCTCCAGATCACCCGCCCCGCGGGCCCGGCCTTGGTATAGGCCACCCAGCCGTTGTTGACCTGATAATCGGAACCGGAAGTTCGAAGGATTCCGTCGAACGGAGTCAGGAGATGTTCTCCCGCCGAGTCGTACACCGCGACCTGCTCCTGGCCGATAGACGCGACCTTCCGATAGACGACGCTGACCCCATCGGTGACCGGGAAGAGGCTTCCCAAGGTATCGCTGGTCAGCGGTGTCGAGGCTCCGTTCCGGAACCGCACGATCTGGTACAAGGGGGGACTGTTGGTCCAGTAGACCACGTCCCCATTGGTCGCGACGTCGTTGAAACCGTCACCGGCTACCCCAGTAATCGACGTATTCTGACCGGTGTTGAGGTCACGTCGTATGAGCGTGGTAAGGCAGCAGACGTTGTCGTGCCGGTTCCAGATTGCGAACCCGTCCTTGACGATCAACGAGGTAGTCGAGATCGGTCCCAGGCCGATGAGGCCGCCATTCTCCCAGGCGAAGAGCGGGCCTGAACCAAAGAGAGTGTCCACGACAAAC
>JBGPJS010000357.1:0-4691 GCA_041485505.1 Gemmatimonadota bacterium
ATACCTACTCCTCGCAGAAATGCTGAGCGATTGTATGCGGATTAAGTGCAACAACTTCCAGCAATTGCCATGCCCATACCAGGCCAGAAAGGTCGGCATTCGGGACCCATTTCGGCAACCCCGGGCCGCTGGGTCCCTCTGCCTGAGTCAGTTTGCTCCCTCACCTGCGGCAGGAGTGCCACAGGCTGAGCGAGTCGTGACCAGGAATGCCGGCGCCCCCTAGTCCTCCACGACGTGGGTGGCGAACACCTTCCGATACTCCGCCCAGCGTCGCTCGTCGAAGCCCGCGTCAGTCAAACACTCGGCCGCGCAATAGGCCATGTATAGGGCGTGATGAGTATTGTCATGCGCGAAGAGTCCTTGGCGGCCGTAGCTCAGGAGCCGTGGCACCCCTTCGACCCAGTGATCCAGCCGGCCGAACGGCTCTTCGTACCCGATGGTGTAGATGGGATAGGCCTGTCGCAGGCGCCGGACCTGCACGGCGGTGGGGGGTCGGGGCAAGGGGATCCCCGCACGGGCCAGGTCGTCCGCTACCAGCCGGCCCAGCTCCTCTTCGCTCATGCTCCACCAGGGGTCCTCCGGCGAACAGGGCAGCTCAGCGCAGAGCGTCGTCCGCCCGCGCGGCTCGGCCAGGTCGGCATAGTTCTTCGGCTCGGAGAGGCGGGTGATTCGGAGGTTCGCGTCGGGAAAATAGTGGGCGTCGAACTCTGTGAAGCGGTCCACGTCGAGTGAGAGATAGACCAGGAGCATGGCCCGATAGCTGATGGCACCGGCGGCCTCCCGCACCGCGGGCGGGACTCCATGGTCCACCGCGCGTGCCAGGGCGCTGATCGGAATCGTTGACCACAGATAGTCACCCTCCACCGTGCAGCGCTCCCCCTCCCGCTCGGCTTCGATGACCCAACAACCGTCGTCCTGGCGGGGCGGAACCAGGCGGGTGACCCGCCAGCCGAGCCGCAAATCGGCCCCTGCGGCCCGGGCCGAATCGGCGTAGGCCTCGCTGATCTCCCCGAAGCCCCGCCGAGGATAGAAAAAGCGCCCCGCGCCAGGGGGCTTGAGGCCGGGGACCGCCGAGAAGACCTTGCGGATCAGCCGGCCGAAGGAGCCTGCGGAGACCCGGCGCCGGGCTTGAATGCCGGAGAGTTCCTCGGGAGGGCGTCCCCAGATCTTGAGCGCGTAGGGGAAGTAGAAATGGTTGCAGATGGTCGGGCCCAGGTTGGCCAGCAGGACCGACGCGAAGCTGTTCCCCTCGAGTTGTCTGCCGAGCGATTTGCGCACCATGTCCCGAGCGGACCCGAACGCGAATCTGGGATCCAGCCGGAGGAACAGGTCGATGGGTTTAAGCGGGAAGTGAATCCAGCGGCCCCGTAGACGGATCCGCCCGTGTCGCGGTCGGTCCAGCAGGTTGGGCCCCAGGAATTGCCGGATGTCCGCGAGGATCGATGGGTCGCAGGCCGGATGCAACCGGTGGCTACCGTAGTCGAGGCGCTGTCCCGCGAACTCGAAGCTGCCGGCGTTGCCGCCCACCACCGGGTTCTGCTCGAATAGGGTGACTCGAGCCCGCTGCAGCCGTCGAAGCTGATAGGCGGCCCCGACCCCGGCCGGGCCTGCGCCAAGAATGACCACATGGGGTTCAGGCATGGGGCAGGGCCGAAGACGCGGCCGCCGCGCTGAGAGCGCCCGCGCTTCCGTTGCGGCCGGCTTGACGCCTGCGCGCCAGTGCCAGCCAGAGCAACCCGCCCACCAGTCCGCCGGTGATCAGAACCGCCTGCCACAGCAGCGAGCACACCACGCCACGCGCCGCCGGGACTCCGAAGGGGAGCAGCAGGGCCGCGAGGCTGGCCTCGCGCACCGCGAGCCCGCCCAGGCTGATCGGCATCAGGCTCGCCACTTTGGCCAGGGGCCAGACCAGAAACCATACCGACAGCGGGACCTCGATACCGACGCCGTGACCCAGCCAGGCGTTCAGCAGCACGAAGCTCGATTGAATCGTGAGCGAGAGCAGGAGGCCGGTAGCAGCGGTGCCGGGGCTCCGGGCCACTCGGCGCAGGGCGACGAGGCTCCGTCCCACCTGCCGCCGGATGCGCCGGGGCCACCAGGCCAGAGGTCGGCGCAGGATGATCGGCAGGAAAATGCCGAGCATCCCGGCGAAGAGGACCAATCCGACGGTCAGCAGCTGGGCTCCCCAGCCGGGGAGCGCGTTGCGAGCGGTAAGGCCGCCGGCGGCGACCAGAAGTGCCAGCGCGGTCACGTCGGTGACCCGGTCCATCACTCCACCCCACACCGCCGCCTCGGGGCGCTTGGTGAAGCGGCCCGCGATGGCGGCGCGGAGCACATCCCCCCCGACGATGCTGGGCAGGCAGAGGTTGGCAAACAGACCCGCGGCGTAGCAAAGAGCCGCGTCGGCTCCGCTCAGGCTGGCGCGGCCGGCGTTGACGAAGAGCCGCCACTTCACCACCCCGATCGAATGGCCGACGATGAAGCCCACCAACACACCGGCCCAGACCGGCGGTGGGAGGCGGGTCGCGGCGTCACGGACCTCGTGCCAGGGGAGGATGAGCAGCAGGAGCGCCAGCAGCCCGGCGCTGACCCCAATCTTGAGCCAGAGCTTCATCGGTACATCGCCATGCGGGCGTTCTGGTCGGCCAGCAGGCCAACGCACCAGACGATGAGGGCACCCAGCAGCGCCAGGACCGCACTCTCGGAGAGGTTGTCGAGCGTGATGTCGTAGATGAATTTCGCGGTTCCCGCCGCTGCCAAGGCGGCGCCGAGGGGAATGAAGACCTTGAGGGGGTTGAAGAAGACGATGGTCCTCAGAATCAGGAGCGTGAAGTCATACGCATGGCGGGCCCGGATTTTCGACTGCCCCAAACGCGCGTGGTAGTCGATCGGCAGATACTCCACCGCGTGCCCGTTACAAGCGGCGGCCAGGGTGATGGTCGTGGTGAACGAGAAGCCGGAGGGCAGGAGATGCTGGTAACGCTCCACCAGCGATTTCCGCATCAAGCGGAGCCCTGAATTAATGTCGGGGAGATGCTGCCCGGCCAGATATGACGCCAGGGCGCGGAGGAAGGCCTTGGCCGGTCGGCGCAGCAGTGGAATCTGAACCGTCTTCCCGGTGCGGGCGCCGACGACCATCTCATTCGACTCGGCCGCGGCCAGGAGTTGGGGAATCGCCGCTACCGGGTAGGTCCCATCAGCGTCGGTAATGAGAATCCAGTCATGACGGGCATTGGCGATACCCAGCTTGAGTGCGGCGCCGTAGCCCCGATTGCTGCGGTAGCGGAGGACCCGGGCCCCAGTAGTGTCGGCCTGGGCCGCGGTGCCATCGGTGGAGCCGTCGTCGACCACGATGATCTCATAGGTCCAATCGGTCTGCCGGAGCACCGCTTCGACCGCACCCACCTGCTCGGCCACATGGGCCGCCTCGTTGTAGGCCGGGATGACCACGGTGACGGCCCGCGCCAGAGTGCGCTGATGGTCCTCGACAATCTCCTCGATCACGTGGGGCGCCTCGGATGAAGGAACGCTGCGGCCTCAGAGACGGGGCCGGAGGGCGCGCTCAATCTCCCCGAGTGCCGTGAGGATGTCAACGGAACTTCGGGACTCGGTCCGCTCAATGCGCTGCGGGATCGACTCACCATGACGACAATGTCGCCGCCCCCCACCGTCCCCGGGAACACGGCCGCGGTGTCGTAGCCGGTCCGAAGCCGCTGCCAGATCTCGGGCTGCACCGCCGCAAGCCGGATCGGGAAGGTGTAGAGCAACCAGATTCGGGGGCGCTCGCGCTCGACCTGCTCGAGGGCGCCGACGTCCTGAACCGAAGTCCAGGGCTTCCCCAGGTAACGCTGATACGGGTAGTCGGTCAGGTCGACCGTGACCACGGCATCGTCGGGTTCCCGTCGAGACTCGACGTACGCCGCGGCTCCGACGTAGTCCTGCTTGGGGTGCCAGGCCCGGGGCACGGTCAGCGCGCTCGCCGCCACTACGACCGCGAGGATCCCGCTTGCCAGCCGCTCCCCCCCGGAGCCGAACATGGCCCCGGCGAGCGAGAAGCCGCCCGCGACCACGATCAGGACACCGAAGCCGGCGCTGAAAAAGAAGAACCTGGGCCAGAAGTTGTGGTGCAGCGCCAGAACCGCTCCGGCGGTCAGCGCTGCGGGAAGCAAGTAGAGCGCTGGCCCGGGCTGCCGAGGCCGCACACGCCGAGCCCCCGGACGCGCATACGCCGCGTTCGGACAGCAGCAGCAGGATCGCCTCCGCTTCCAGGCGGGCGAATGCGATGTTGGACGTATTCCACATGCGCGGCGCGGACGCGCCGTTGATGGACGCTTCCTCGACCGCCTGGAGGACGCGCTGCTCGAATGAGTCGCGCAGGGCTTCCTGGCGATCCGGTCCGTCGGAGTCCAACCACTTCGCCGCCAGCTGCGCGGCGACGCCAAGGCCGAGGACGCCGGGCACGTTCTCCGTGCCGCCGCGGCGCTGACGCTCCTGCGGACCGCCGAGGATCTGGCGGATCAGCGGCACACCGCGGCGAACGAACAGCGCGCCGATCCCCTTGGGGCCGTGAAACTTGTGCGCGGCAAAGCCCAGAAGATCGACTGGCAAAGACTCAAGGTCAACCTTGAGCTTGCCGACGCTCTGCGTGCCGTCCGTGTGGAACCGCACGTTCTTCTCGCGGCATAGTGATC
>JBGPJS010000358.1:0-4690 GCA_041485505.1 Gemmatimonadota bacterium
CCTGCTGTGCGGGCCGGATGCCCTCAGACGGATCGTTGGCGATCCCAGCGCGGGGCCCTATCTGGACGCCTTCTATTTCAGTGTCGAAACCTTCGCCACCATTGGCTACGGGTCGACCTATCCCGTCGGAAATGCCGCGGGCGCGCTCATGACGCTGGAATCGCTGGTGGGGATTCTGACGGTCGCCTTGGCCACCGGGATCATCTTCGCCCGCTTTTCCCGGCCGCGAGCCCGGATTCTCTTCAGCCGAACCGCTGTGGTCGCGCCCTATCGGGGTGGGTCCGGGCTGATGTTCCGAGTCACCAATACCCGTCGCACTGAGATCATCGAGCTGGAGTGCCAGATGATTTTCAGTCGGTTCGAAATGAAGAATGGCGAGCGGTCCCGGGCGTACTATCGGCTTCCGCTCGAGCGGGACAAAGTCGTCTTCTTCTCCCTGGGCTGGACGGTGGTGCATCCGATCGACGGGGCGAGTCCGCTGAGCGGGGAAAGCCCGGAGAGCCTGCAGCGGTCCAACGCCGAGTTCCTGGTGCTGCTCAAGGGCGTGGACGACGCCGTGGCGCAGAGCGTCCATGTCCGTTCCTCGTACACCGCCGAGGAGATTGTCTGGAACGCTCGCTTTGCGGGGCTCTTCAATCCTCCACGGCCGGACGGCACTCTCACCATCGATGTCGGGCGGCTGCACCAGACCGAGCCGGTGTAGGCCCCAACCCCGTTGTGGATCCGCGAGCCCTCAGGGGTGGGCAGTCATGATCGTCAGATCATCCACCCACATGCTCTGCGCGACCGGGGAGCCGACGCCGATATACGGGGCAATGAGGAACTGATTGAACTTCATGGTCGGATGCAGACCGGTCCGGAAGAGCACGTTATGGTGATCGATGGCGAGCTGGCCATCGAACCAGTACTGAGCCACGCCATCCAGCTGGCCCTTGCCGCCCTGGATTGAATTCAGCTGGAAGTAAGCCTCGACGTGATGCCAGTCGTTCTTGTAGTTGGGCCCCGGCGTCGGGGAGAAGTAGACCTGGTTGCCGGGCGGCTTCCACCCCTTGCCGTTGAACCACCCCCCGGACTGGTAGCACTGGGTGGAATAGCCGTCCGTGTTCCCGTTGCATCCCGCGGCCGCGCGGGCCTCGGTGATGGCGCTCAGGTCCTGGCCGATTCGCGTGGTGTCGATGTTGAGCGCATCCTGACTGAAAAGAAAGGGAATGCCACCATTCTGGTAGTTGTGCTCGACATAGGTAGTCAGATGAGTCGCCGAAGGCCCGATGAAGACTCCATCTTCGTTGGTTACTAGTTGGAATTCGTGGGGATGGTAGTTCACTCCGGATCCCACCCAGTTGGCGCTGTACTTCACCCAGTAGCTCAGGTAGACCGACGCACTCGGGGTAAACAGGTGTCGCCCCGAACCGAAGGGTTTCAGAGCACCGACGCCCCAGCTGGCCTCCAGCGACCGGGTACCGCCGGGTGCGTGCTCGATGGTACTCGTTGGCAGGTTGGTGTTGTCATACCATCCCTTCGCCGAGAAATTGGTGGTTTCGAAGTCCTCCTGCAGCAGGAGGACCGCCGGGCCCTGCGAGACGCTCACCGGAGCCGCGCCGACCAGGGAGCCGCCCAGCTCGGTCGCGGTCGCTTGATAACTGCCCGGCGTGGGCCCCGCGATGTAGTGGCCCGCGGCCGAAATGGTACCGCCGGTCGCCGTCCAGGTCACCGAGATCGGGCCGGTGCTGGCGTCGGCACGGCGTCCAACCGCGGTGAAGTCGACCGAGTCCCCGGTGTTGAGGGTCGCGCTGGGCGGGGTCACGTCAATCGCGATGAAGGCCAGCGTGAGGGTGATCGCCGCCGTACCCGTCAAGGTGCCGCCCGCCTCAGTCGCCGTCGCCTGGAAGCTCCCCGCCGTGGTTCCAGCGGTGTAGTGGCCGCCGGAGGAAATGGACCCGCCGGTCGCCGACCACGTCACCGTGATCGGACCGGTGGATCCATCCGAGCGGCGACCTACGGCACTGAAATCGGCGGTTGCCCCACCGAGGAGAGCAACCGTCGGCGGAGAGACGTCGATCGCGATGAAAGGCGGCGGCGCGGCCGAGATGGTGACTGCCGCCGTGTCCTGGAAGATTCCGCTCTGATCGGTAGCGATGACGCTGAACGTCCCCGGGGTGCTCCCGGCGACGTAGTGACCGGCGGGGCTGATGGTGCCGCCGGTGGAGGACCAAGTCACCGCGATCGATCCGGTGGTTCCATCGGACCGACGGGCGGCGGCGCTGAAATCCACGGTACCGCCCGTTCCAAGACTCACCGCCGAGGGAGTGATATCAATGGCCACGATAGGCGGAGGCGGCGCCGAGGAGATGGCCACCACCGCGGTGTCAGCCAGGGTGGTGCTGACATCGAACCCAATGACTCGATAAATGCCTGCCAACGTCCCCGCGATGTAGTGCCCCGTGGTCGGAGATATGGCACCGCCGGTGGCGCTCCAGGTAACGCTGGTCGGGGAGGTGGTACCGTCCTGCATCCTTCTTACCGCGCTGAAGTCTGCCGAGGCGCCGGGGGCCAGGAGGGCACTGCTGGGGGACACGTCGATTGCCACCACCGGGTTGCCCGGTCCCAGACCGCCGGTCTGGGTAGCGGTACAGCCGAGGCCGATCAGCAGGGTGGCGGCGCGCAGGGCCTGATGCCGGCCGTTGTGAGGAGCCGGGAGGTTAGGCAAGGTCATCGGGTGTATCCAATCATGACGGTGCGGGATGGTCCTAGTATCGGCACAGAACGGGGTTCCGGAAGTGATTCTCGTCACCCTGAGGCTCTGGACTTTGCCGGATGTCCGGCCAGATTTGCCTCCTCTACCCATTCCCTAACCCCAGCGCCGCCATGGACTCCCACTCGCTGCAGTTCCTCAAGTCCCTCCTGGATGCTCCCGGCCCCTCTTCGTTCGAAACCGCCCCAGCCCGAATCTGGCGTCAGGAGGCGGAGGGCTTCGCCGACCGGGTGTCGGCCGACGTGAGTGGGAATTCATTTGCCGGTCTGAATCCATCCGGGTCGCCAAGGATCATGTTCGCCGGTCACATCGACGAGATCGGCCTCATGGCCACCTACATCGACGACGACGGCTTCATCAGCTTCGATCCCATCGGTGGCTGGGACCATCAGGTGTTCGTGGGCCAGCGCGTGATCCTGCTCGGCCGCGCCGGTCCGGTCCCGGGCGTCATCGGGAAGAAAGCCATTCACCTCATGGACAAGGACGAACGAGAGAAGATCTCCAAGGCCGAAGACCTCTGGATCGACATTGGGGCCCTTAACCGCAAGGAAGCGGAGGCCCGGCTTCGCGTGGGCGATCCCGGTGTGCTCGCCGCCACTGTCATGGAGTTCCCTAACGGACGAATCGTCAGTCGCTCACTGGACAACCGGATCGGCGCGTTTGTGGTGTTGGAAGCCCTCCGGCTCCTGGCCTCGAACCGTCCCACAGCGGCGGTCACCGCCGTGGCCACGACCCGGGAGGAGATCGCCAATACCGGCGGCGGGGCGCGCACTTCGGCGGTAGGGCTGGAGGCGCAGGTCGCGGTGGTGGTCGACGTCACCCATGCGACCGACTACCCCGGCGTCGAGAAGCGAAAGCATGGGGAGTTCAAGCTCGGTGGCGGACCGGTTCTGAGTCGCGGAGCGTCCATCAACCCCATCCTGTTCGATGCCCTCGTCGAGGCGGCGGACAGCGAACAAATCCCCTACACCATCGAAGCTGCCCCGCGGGACACCGCGACGGACGCAGACGCGATCTTCTCCGCTCATCGCGGGGTCGCCACCGCCCTGGTCTCGGTTCCCAATCGCTACATGCACAGCCCCAACGAGATGGTCGCGCTGGAGGACCTGGAACGAACGGCGCGGTTGCTGGCGGCGGTGGCGCGAAAGATCGATCCGAAGACGGACTTCATCCCGAAGTAGTTCCGAGTTCCGAGCCGGCGATCGCCTGACTTTGGCTACTCGGTACTCGGAACTCGGAACTCGGAACTCTATCCATCCCACAACGTCGTCAAAGCCTTCTGCACCGCCTCGCGCACCTCCCGCTCGTCGTCCTCCAGGAGTTGTTTCAGAATGTTGGTGGCCGAGGGGCCGGCCACGTGGAGGCCCTCGATCGCGGCCAGCCGGAGAGCCAGGGGCTTCCGCTTGAAAATCTTCCCGCCCGGCTCGGCCGCCTTGCCCAGGGCCTGCAGTGCTTCGGGCGAAGCGATGCGCCCGAGCGCCAGCAACATCTCCCGCTGGACATCTGGTTTCGATTCTCCCTCCGCCACCACCGCCAACGTCATCGCGAGCGCCCGGGCCTTTTTCCCATCGAGATGCATGGCCGTCTCGAGGCGAATCACCGGTGAGGCATCCTTCAGCGCCTGGCGGAGTGGTTCGATCGCGATCGGGCTTCCGATCTTGGCCAGAGCACCGGCGACCGCGCGACGGACCCGCTCGTCCGAATGGCTCATCTGCTTCGCGAGCCGGGGCACAGCCGCCTCAAGGTGCAGCTCGCCGCAAAGCTCGGCTACGTTGCGCACGACGAACCATTCGTCATGGCTCAGCATGTGGATCAGCAGGCTGGCCCCTTCGGTCATATGGGTGAGCGCGTTGAAGTAGGCCCGGCGCTCGCCCATGGTCGGGGCAGCGGTCAGGAGTCCGAGCAGGACCTCGGTCGAGTCGGCGCCCATGCGCCGGA
>JBGPJS010000359.1:0-4685 GCA_041485505.1 Gemmatimonadota bacterium
AGAGCAGACCAACCGGAACCAACTCGACCGGATCATCGTGCGAGTGGCCGAGCCCGCCCTGGTACCCTCGGTGGCCAAGGTGGCCCAGCGGATGCTCGAGCGACGCCACAACGGGGTGGTGGACATCGAGATTACCGTGCCAGAGCAGCTGCAGAAACAGGACCACCGGACCAAGACGATCTTCAACGTCGTCCTCGGCTCCATCGCGTCCATCTCCCTGCTGGTCGGGGGCATCGGGATCATGAACATCATGCTCGCCTCGGTGCTGGAACGGATCCGCGAGATCGGCGTACGCCGCGCGGTCGGCGCGACCCAGCGCGAGGTCCTGCTCCAGTTCCTGAGCGAGGCCGTCCTGATCAGCGTAGCCGGTGGGGTGGCGGGGATCCTGCTGGGGATGGGGTTCAGCGCCGTCATCGAACGGGCGGCCGGGGTCCGGACCCTGGTGTCGTACCCGTCCGTGGTGATCGCGTTCGGGGTTTCCTTCGCGGTGGGCCTCGTGTTCGGGATCATGCCGGCGTACCGCGCCGCGCGGCAGGATCCGGTGGCCTGCCTCCGCTACGAGTGACTGCCATGACATTCCGCCTCCCGGCCCGCGCCCTGGCGCGGGCCGTCCTCGGGCTTGGGCTCGCCGGTGCTGCCGGGCTCCACGCCCAGGAGCCGATGACGCTCCCCCAGGCGGTCGAGCTGGCCCAGCGGAACGGGGACCCGGCCCGGGCCGCCCGGGCCGCCCGCGACGCGGCGCACTACCAGGACCGGGCCTTCTATTCGCGGCTGCTCCCCCGGCTCTCGCTGGGCGGCACCCTGCCGGCCTACAACCGGTCGATCATCCAGGTCCTGCAACCTGACGGCAGCACTCTCTTCCGGCCTCAGGACCAGGTCAGCGCCGGGCTCACCGCAACGATGTTGCAGACCCTTCCCCTCACCGGCGGCGAGCTGTTCATCACCTCGTCGCTGGCGCGGCTTTCGGTGAGCGGCCAGCAGTCGATCCGGACCTGGTCCTCCACCCCGGTCTCGATCGGTCTGCGACAGCCGGTCTTCCGGCCCAACGCGTCGGGATGGGACCGGCGGGAGGAGCCGGTGCGGCTGGAGCTGGCCGAGCGGCAGTACCTGGAGGCCCGCGAGGACATCGCACTGCAGACCACCAACCTGTTCTTCGACGTCTACTCGGCGCGGGTGGCCCTCGACAATACGACCACCAACGCGGCGGTGAACGACACCCTCTACACCCTGAACAAAGGACGGTTCGAGGTCGGCAAGATCGGCGAGAACGACCTGCTACAGAGCGAACTCGCGCTGCTCCGGTCGCGGGCCGCGGCCGACGATGCGGTGCTCGAGTACCAGCGGGCCCTTGCCGGGCTGCGCCTGGCGCTCAATCTGCCGGTGGGGTCGCCGCTCGAGATCAGCGTTCCCGCGAGTGTGCCGGAATTCGAACCCGACACCGTGCGCGCGGTCGCCGAAGCGCTCAAGAACAGCGCCAGCCTGAGCGACGCCGAGTTGCAGGACGTGCAGGCCCGGCGCCGGGTAACGGAGGCCAAGCTCAACAATGGAATGGGCGCGACGGTGGAGGCCAGCTACGGGTTCAACGCGACCGGGCCCCAGTTCAACTCGGCCTACCAGAATCTGCTGGAGGCGCGGCGGTTCATCGTCTCGGTGGAGATCCCGCTGGTGCAGTGGGGGGCCCGGACGGAAACCATTCAGGCCGCCGAGGCGGACCTTGATCGGATCGCGAGCACGGCGCACGCGACCCGGGGACAAGCGGCGCAGGATGCGCACTTCGCGGCGCTCCGGCTGGTGCAGACCCGCCGGAACCTGGAGCTGTCGGCGAAGGCCGATACGGTTGCTGGAAGGCGGTTCGATGTGGCGTACAGCCGGTACGTCATTGGGCGGATCGCGATCGACAACCTGTATATCGCGCAGAACGAGAAGGACCAGGCCCTGGGACAGTACGTGCAGTCGCTCCGGGGCTACTGGCTGGCGCATTACCGGTTGCGGCGGGTGACGCTGTTCGACTTCGAGACCGGGCAGGCGATCCGGTAGGGCGGGGAAGGACACCATGCCCCAACCGCCCGCGCCAGACTACGGCCTCGATGCACCCCCGGTCGTTCGCAACCTCCTCCTCGCCGGAACCCTCGGACTCGCGCTGTGGGCCAGCATCGCCTTCAGGTTCTGGATCGGCGTCCTTACGGTGCCACTGCCGGGTGTCAAGGTTCAAGTCGCCGTGGGTCCCATGGGCCTCACCGTCGGCCTCACCTGCCTTGGTATGGCCTTGGCGATGATCTGGTCGAGCAAGGTCGGAAAGGTGCGGGAGCGAGAGCGCTTGCTTGCCTCACTCACTTGGACCGGCCGCGAGCGCGTCCTCGACATCGGCTGTGGTCGCGGGCTGATGCTCCTGGGAGCGGCCAAGCGGTTGACCACGGGACGCGCCTTTGGAGTTGATCTCTGGCGCACTCAGGACCTCGCCGGGAACCGGCCGGCCGCAGCCCTGGCCAATGCCGCCGCGGAGGGAGTGGCTCCACGAGTGTCCCTGGAGACAGCCGACATGCGACATCTACCCTTCGCCGCGCAGAGTTTTGATGTGGTGGTGTCACAGGCGGCTATCCACAACCTGCCCCACCCCTCGGATCGGGCCCTGGCCCTGGCCGAGATCGCCCGGGTGCTCCGTCCGGGAGGCCAGCTGCTCCTGGCGGATATCCGTCATATCGCAGAGTATGCGCGCGCCCTCAGCGCTCATGGCATGACGGTCATCCGGCGAGATTCGCGGATCGGAGCCGCGCTCTGGGGCACCCTCACCTTCGGCGCCTTGCGGCCGGGGGTCCTCATCGGGCGGCAACCTGACTAGAAGGCCGAGGCGCCACGCCCGGGGCACCGGCCGCGTCAGCCGATCAACCTAGCGAGTGAATACCAGATCCCACTTGGCCGGCTCCCAGACTCCGTCATGATTGAAGTCATAGCCGGCATGGATCCCGTTGTTCACGTCCATGGCTCCATCACAGGAGAGGTGGAGAGTGTTTCCTGACAAGGTCAGATCCCAACCCCAGTACCAGCTTCCACCGGTCGGGGTGATGCGCATGAGGTCAATGCCCATCATCTGCCAGGCACCCGTCATTACCTGAGCTCCGCCAGCGGCCGGGGTAACCGTATACTGGAAGCTGTGGTCGGCATTGAAGACCAGGGTGACGGTCGCGCCGCTCGCGATCAGATCCACGGTCCCCAAGCCCGTCGTGCTGATGAACTCCACCTTTGTCGCGTTCCAGGTCCCGGTCAGGTCACTCGTGGAGGGCCCGCTCGAGCCACCGCCTCCACAGGCCACTCCGACCACGACCGAGGCCGCCAGGGCGCTCACCCGCCATCGCGCTCGCATAGTTCCCTCCTGGTTTGAGATCCTTAGACAGGAGAGTGTACCACGCGCGGCTTGAAGCGACGGTGAATGGCCGGTGAATTGAGCGACTTCGGAACCGTACCCTATTCGATGAGCAGCACGTTGTATCCGACGGGTTGGGAGTGATCTTTCCCGGTGACGCAAGTACACCAAGAAAGGGAGCTGGACCGTCCGGATGACCGTGCGCGACAAGGACGGCGGGAGCGGGACCTCCAACGCGTTGACGGTCAAGGTAGAGTAGTTGTGGGGTCGAAGGTGGAACGGAAACAGCTCCCCGCGATGTCCTGGGGAGCTGTTGATGGGCGATGGGGGACTTGAACCCTCGACCTCGCGCATGTGAGGCGCGCGCTCTAACCAGCTGAGCTAATCGCCCTGCTGAAGGGGACTCGATTCTAACCGAGCGGCAAGATCGGAGCAAGGCGGACCGGCGGTACGCCGGGACGGCGGAACACCATTCAATCCACCACATTCGCCATCGCCTTACCGCCGTACCGCCGTACCGCCCTTCCGCCTTCAAATCAATCCGCTCCTCCGCAGCTTCCCGATCTGATCGTGCTTCTCCTCGTGCACCGTCAGCACCTCCTCCGGTGTCACCGTGCTGGCCTCGGACTTGGTCACTTCGACTCCCGCCGCATAGTTGGCCAGGTGCGCCGCCTCCAGCAACGAAGCCCCCGCCGCCAGCGCCGTCCCCACCCAGGCGGTGGCCGTGTCCCCCGCGCCCGAGACATCGTAGACCTCCCGCGCGATGCTGGGGAGATGCGTCACCACCCGATCCTTGGTGACCAGGACCATCCCCTGGGATCCGAGGGTGAGCAGCAGGTTGTCCACCTTGAGTCGATCCAGGGCGTCGGGCAGGGCGTTGCGGTTCTGCAGGTCGGTCGAGGCGCCCAGCGCCGACTCCAGCTCCCGCCGGTTGGGCTTGAACACCGTGGCGCCGGCGTACTCGAAGAACTGCCGGAACTTGGGGTCCACCACCACCGGGATTCCCCGCTTGCGGGCGGCCTGAATGGTGGCCTTGATCAGCGGCGGCGCCAGGGCCCCCTTGTTGTAGTCCTCCAGCAGTAACGCGTCCGCGTCGGTGAGGGCCGCGATTGCCGTGGCGGTGAGGCGCTCCAGGGCCGCGCCTTCGAGCAGGGTATCCACTTCCTCGTCGATCCGGACCACCTGCTGGTTGCGCGCGATGACCCGGGTCTTCGAGGTGGTGGGCCGGCCCGCGAGCGTGATGATGTATTTGTCGTCGAGATGCGCCACGGCCAGCTCATGGCGGACCGCGTCGCCCTCCTGATCGTCGCCCACGGCGCCCACC